>JAUSEV010000023.1 GCA_030649995.1 Candidatus Uhrbacteria bacterium | reverse complement strand
GATATAAAGACGACAAGCGTCTTCTACTATAACAATAAGCTTGCGACAGAACTCTCAGGAAGCGAGCTCCTCACGGTCGCCATGAACAGGAGTGAGTCCTTCCTAGGCCAGAAGGTCACAATAGACTCTGGTATTAAGACAGACAGCGTGGACTTCATGTCCGAGACCTTCTATACAGGCGATAAGGGCGATGAGACAGCCCACTACTCATATAACTATAAGCTCTCCAGCCGTGACATCGCGGATATTAAGACGACAAGCGTCTTCTACTACCTCGGGGACAAGCTCGCGACAGAACTGGCAGGTAGGGAGATCGTGACAAGCCAGATGGTGAGGAGTGAGTCGTTCCGGGGACAAAAGACCGATGTAACGGCGGCTATCAAGACTGACGCGCTTGACTTCATGTCCGAGACCTTCTACACAGGCGACAAGGGTGATGAGACCGCCCACTACTCATATAACTATAAGCTCTCCAGCCGTGACATCGCGGATATCAAGACGACAAGCGTCTTCTACTACGGCCTTGATAAGAAGCTCGCGACTGAGCTCACAGGCAGGGAACTGGTAGTAAGCCCTATGACGAAGTCTGAGTCATTCCGGGGACAAAAGACCGACATAACAGCCGCTATCAAAATAGACAGTGTAGACTTCATGTCCGAGACATTCTATACAGGGGCTAAGGGCGATGAGACCGCATGGTACTCATATAACTATAAGCTGGGATCTCGTAACCTTGGTGATATAAAGACGACAAGCGTCTTCTACTATAACAATAAGCTTGCGACAGAACTCTCAGGAAGCGAGCTCCTCACGGTCGCCATGAACAGGAGTGAGTCCTTCCTCGGCCAGAAGGTCACGATAGACTCAGGTATTAAGACAGATTCTGTGGACTTCATGTCCGAGACCTTCTATACGGGTGATAAGGGCGATGAGACAGCCCACTACTCATATAACTATAAGCTCTCAAGCCGTAACTTAGGTGGCATCAAGACGACAAGCGTCTTCTACTATCTTGGGGACAAGCTCGCGACAGAACTGGCAGGTAGAGAGATCGTGACAAGCCAGATGGTGAGGAGTGAGTCGTTCCGGGGACAAAAGACCGACATAACAGCCGCTATCAAAATAGACAGTGTAGACTTCATG
>JAUSEV010000022.1 GCA_030649995.1 Candidatus Uhrbacteria bacterium | reverse complement strand
GAGGCGGTGGCGGAACGATACGAGCGTACGAGGCAGTTTCAAGCCACCACGCGCTCCGCGCGTGCGATTAGTCGGTATCGGGGTTGCTTTCAAAATACATTCGAACTTTGTACAATGAATACCACCACATAAAAACGACAGCTCACCCTGTCGTTTTTATGTGGTGGTGAGGCTATGACTTTCCAATAGGGATAAAGTTTGACAAAATGCCTACCAGAAGGGTTAAGCACGTTCAAAGGCAGTTTAACGATCTTTTAAGTGCTGTTTTGTAGCTTTATCAGTCTGATGAAATTTTTATGAAGGAAAAACCAACAGAGCGGTCTCCGGCCGACGGCAAGCCGAAACAAAGCATGTCCGCGCTAAAGAAGGCGGCGTATTTTTCCGCCGGGTTGCACGCGGCGATGTTGGGAGGATTACACAAAGACAAGGTGCAGGAGGTGGCCTCCGGATCAACGGCCGTGATTCGGCGGCTCGCTAAACGTGTCGGCAAGAAAGGGCTTCAGGGTTTGTCCAAAGCTTTTCTCGGCGAGGCATTTGGCGGGTCGGCCGCCCTGGCCGAACGGAAAAAAGATCCGGTCGGTCAGAGATACGAAGATTTATTAAATGATCCCGTCATCCAACCGTATGATGTCTATAAGTCGTTTCTTTTGGATGCGGCGGAAGAGATCGGTGGAGCGACCGAAGCGGAGAGAAAAGAATCGGCGGAATATTTGGATGCCGTAGAAAGGAAAATAGAAACCGTTTCTTCTTTGCGCATGAAAATGCATGAGGCGTGGCAGGAGATCGACGGCACATACGAAGCACACCACACGCTTTTGACGGACATCGCAAAAAAGCGTCCGGAAGATCGAAGAGGTAATTGCGAGGCGCGCGCGCTGTTTGGCCTGGCCGTGCTGGCGAAAGATGAGTTGGTTCATGAAACGCGCCTGCAGACCATGATGGTAAAAAATGCGAAAACCGGAGAGGCGATCCCTCATATGCGTTTGCTCGTGGAGGGAAGGGATGAGAATGGCAGGAAGACCTGGTACGCGTTTGAGCCGGGGATTCCGGAAGTCAGAGCCGAGGATTTGGATGGCACCGTGATTTTTTCAGCTGTCGAACTTATCCATACTCTGGCGAGAAAAGAATATGAGATAGAGGCGCGCGTGACATCAAGCGATGAGGTCGGCCAACCCGCGGCGTCATCTCGGTTCACCATGACGGATTCGATTTTCCCCTTACGATACCCTCCGGGGATCAGGCCGAACAAAATCAAAAAAGAGATCGCGCGGCAGGCGCCGATCGAGATAAGCATTCAACCGTTCAAACACGATGTTTTGGTTCCTGGCGCCAGCAAGAAAAAGGAGGAGGAAAAGAAAGAGCCGCCAAAAAAATACGTCATTAGTTCCGCGGAGGCGTTGAACGCGCGCATTACGGGTAAGCTCAGTATCAGTCCCACTATAGATACCCCGATCGTGCCGATTGATTTCGCGCCGGTGCGTGACGTCTTTTTGAGGGAGGTTGATCTCGATCGACTCGTTATTGACCTCAACGACCATGCCCTCCGTCATCTGAAAAAATTGCGGCTGTTCGACTGCGTCCGATCCCGTCTTTTCGAACATGTTCGGTTTCCCGAGATGGAGGAGTTTAGCGAATGGAACGGTCGGGGATTCAACCCGGAGAATCTGATGGACTCTGGCTATTTTGATCCGCATGGCCCATTAAGCGCTATGCCAAAGCTAAAGAAAGCTGAATTTGTTTAATATGTCGCTCGAGGACATTGACAAAGCCACAAAGCATGCGCTGGAAAAAGGAAAGCGGTATGTGCCCTGCCCGCACTTTATGGATTCCGATGAGGATCCCCCATTGCTGGACGTGACAAACCGCAGGATCGTCAGGGCCTCAAACGTTGAGCGGAGCGATGTCGATCCGTCCGTCGCCCTTTGTCCGGATACCTTCGGAGGATACCGGTAAAAACTCCTCAAAACACTCAATCAGAAATTAATTACTCGTAGATGAAGGCTCTGGGTTATATGGAGGCTGCTCGGGAGTGTAAAACGGCAGTGCTGCTTTTTCTGCTTCAGAGAGAGATTGGTAGCTATTGCGAGTGTTATTATAACAAACGTCAGCAGCGTTCAGAATTTCATTCGTATATGCAGATTGGAGTTGCCTAACTCTAGGATCGTTATTAGCCAGGGCGTTTAGCTGATTTGTGGTCAAACTTGAATCACGACTAAGCAATTTCCAACCAACAAAAATGTCTAAAGAAACCTATCCTTTACACATCGGCGGGCGAAGAATCTTTTAGCGAGACCCAGAAGATTTGCGTGGAGTGAAGGGGTGAAATTATGAATTAGGAATAAAGAATTATGAGGAAATCAAAAAATCTCCCGCGGGAGATTTTTTGATGGTGTTTTCCCAGATCAGCCTACTTAGTGGTTACCCGGATACTGTGCGTAGCAGAGTTGCCAGCTGTGTCGTAAGCCTTGGCTTGGATAGGAACCACTACGTTTTTGCCATTGGGAGTCTTGTAGACACACCCATAAGGAGCGGTTGTGTCGGTGCATTTTAACGTGTCCAGCGCGTAGAACTCTACTTTGGTTATCCCAATGTTATCTGAAGCACTGGCAGAGATGGTGAGATTGGTGTTCTTGCTGACTAAGGCGTTGTTTAGGGGGCTTGTGATGGCAACGGTAGGAGAAGTCGTGTCTTTGATTGTCACCGTAACTACCGCCGAATTTCCCAAGTTGCCCGCGGCATCGTGGGCCTTAGCGATCAAGGTGTGACTTGAGTTAGCTACTAGCCCTGATGTGTTCCAGCTCACCGTGTATGGAGCAGAGGTGTCCGATGCGTATGGGGTCCCGTCTATGGAGAATTCTACTAAGGTTACGCCTACGTTATCCGACGCGCTTGCGTCAACTGATACTGTGCCGCTCACTTGAGCTCCGTTTGCGGGGTTAACGATGGATACGATTGGCAGGATCGTATCTATTGATACGGGTAGTGAATAGCTGGCAGTGTTAAGGCGGTTGTGTCTTTGCATGGGCCAATCCGTTGGCGAGAAGCTATATGTTCCGGGTAAGTCCCATACATAAACACTGCCGTTTGCGGCACCGACGATGAGTTCCGCGTCGATGTCCTGGTCAATGTCGTCGATCGTGACTCCATCTTTAATTTCTGATCCGGTGGCTTTAGGGAAGCCCGGGAGCAGACTACCGGCTTTGGTCCAAGCGTATACCAGTCCTTGGGATGAACCGGCAATTACTTCTAATATGCCATCCCCATTAATGTCCGCGCTAGTTAGGCTATTAATACTTGCCGGAGTCGCAATCGGCCAGCCAGGCAGGTTAGAGCCACTCGAAGACAGGGCATAGGCGTAGTAAGGACTTGTATCGCTACCCACAAGTATTTCGGGCGTGCCATTGCGATCCAAATCCGCAGATGAAACCTGGGCGTAGTTAAAGCTGTTGTTGGCCCATTTTGTCCAGATAACGACACCCAAATGGTTGCGGGAAAAGATACTACTTGCTTCTAACTGCACGATATCCATCTTACCGTCGGCGTTAACGTCGACGAGAATCGGACTGGCGTGGGATTTGGCTGATTTGGCAAAGGAAGCATGTAAAGCACCATTCTTTTCCAAAATCACAGTATAGCTCCAAGTAGAAACTACTATTTCGTCCGCTCCATCGCCATCTACGTCGCCTACGGCCGGGGAGGTTTGCACATTAGTTTCCGGTAAAGTATAAGGCCAGCCGGGGACTACCGATCCATCGCCGTTAAAAGCCTGTACTTTGCCATTGGTTTCCGCCACTACGATTTCATAGGCCGCATCTTCGTCTAAGTTGACCAGGACTGGAGAGCCGCGCATCTGGCCCAGGGTCTTTGGCCAGCCCGGGATGGTTTGGCCATCCTTTTTCCAAGCCATTACTTTGCCGCCCGTCGCAAAACTGCCGAGGGTGGTTACGACTACGTCTTTTGTGCCATCGCCATCTACGTCGCCTACGGCCGGCGCGCCGAAGATGTAATTTTGTCCGACTGCGCGTGGCCAACCTGCCAAGTTTGAGCCGTCGTGATTCAGGGCGAAGAGATAGCCGTTAGATGTTCCAATTAGAATCTCTTTGTCTCCATTTTCATCTAGATCTACGATGGTGGCGGGGGAATATGCCTGGCCTTGGCTCAGTGCGCGTGGCCAACCAGCTTGGAAATCGGTCGTAGTTATAACTTGGACGGTGTGTGTATCATTCGAGTCACCTTTTGTGGCAGTGAGTCGAATGTCGTACCCACCGGACAAAGAAGCAACGCTTAGAGATGCGAGAGGACCGTTCACCACCTGGGTGCCGCTTCCAATTGTTGTCCAACTCACTTCGCCGGTTTGCCGGTATTCCACGAGGTAAGAGTCGCCTAGTGCCGTACCCCAGATCTCCACGTTACCGCTTGTTGGCAGAAGATCGTTTTGCCAGGGGGACTTAATGATTGCGAAAAGATTAGGTGCTGCCGCTTCCGTCGCCCGATTCGCGTTTAAACGTCCGGAGCCAAGCGAATGATCAAACATCTGTTTGTCCGCTGTGTATTCTAGGCGGAGACGCAATTCGGCCGGGGTGATGCTAGGATATAAAGACAAGAGTAGTCCTGCTGTGCCTGCCACGTAGGGTGCGGAAAAAGATGTGCCATTCACGTTGCCGTATCCGCCGGCAAGGGTTGTGCTGTAAATGCCCGTACCGGGTGCCGCGACATCTATCCAGGAGCCCCAATTGGAAAAGCCGGACCTTATGTCCGCAGAGTCGGTGGAGGCTACGCCAATTACGTTGTCGAGCGCGCCAGGGTAGCGCTTGGTAGTAATTGAGTCGTTGCCTGCGGTCGCGACCATAAGGACGCCATTCACGTAACCGTAGTTAACCGCGTTCTCTACCACGGTATCTGGGCCGTATTTGGTGATGTCGTAGTTGCCGAAACTCATATTAACCACCTTGGCGCCGTTCGCGACCGCGTAATACAAGGCATTCGCGACGTCGAGAGTAGTGTAGTTCACCCGAAGAGGCATTATTTTGCAGTTCCAACATACACCCGCGCCACCCGCGCCGTTATTGGCCACCTCCGCTACAACACCAGCTACGGAAGTTTCGTGACCATCCAAATCCATGGGGTCGTTGTCACTGTTCGCGAAATCCCAACCGCGAACGTCGTTCGCATAGCCGTTGCAATCGTCGTCTTCTGGTAAAATGGAAGGATTTAAAATTCGATCACAAGAATCCGGCACATCACCCGTGGGATCATTTAAATTATTCCAAATGTTTGGAGCCAGATCTGCGTGGTTCCAATTTACTCCGGTGCCGATCAAAGCAATGGTTACGGCGGTATTTCCGGTAGTACGATCCCAGGCCTGTGGCATGGACGTTTTGGGATGGGACCACTGGCTGGCGTAGCCGGGATCCGAAGGAATCAGGTCTGGTTCGTAAACATAATTAAGTTGAGCGTATTCCACGTCTGGGTCTTGGTTTAGTTTGTTAACTAAGCCGACAACATCCTCACCACCTTCTACTTCGAGGCTGAAAACACTGTCCACTTGCGGGGCGGCTTTGTTCTTCTTGAACGTTTTACGGACTTCCGTTAATTCGGATTTTACCTTTTTTACTTCGGCGTACTTTTTAACCAGCTTCTCGGCTTCGACTTGAGAAGTGTTTGAGCGGAGTTTGAATATCACCTGTGGTTGGCCAACCTTAGGGTTGTTCCCCGCTGCAGACGCGGTCCCGCGGGACAGATATTCCCCGCCGGAAAGAATAATTGCGACCAGGCCTCCCGTCAAAACAACTAATTTCAGCGCACCACCCATTTTTTTATTTTTCATATGCGGTTATTTTCTACCTGGATGGGGGTAATGTCAAGTTTGAGGCCTCGAATTCAAGTTCAAACCTTGACACCCTCCCCTTTTTCCGTTGAAATAGCGACCAGCCCTTTGGACAAGAAAGGATGTGGACATGACTACTCGTCCCGGAAAGATTCTTGGTCAGCTCACTCCGCTCGTTCCTCTCGATCTCGAAGCCGCTGAAACCGTGAGCGACATCGTCGCCGCCATGGAGCAATGCTCCTTCGGCGCGCGGATGTTGGGCGAAGTCGCCGCGACGCTCACGAGCTGGGCGAGGGAAAAAGAACTGCCGACCGTCATCTATGATGGCAACCGGGCTAGTGCCGTCGCCGGAGTGCTTCCCAAGATGCAGTATAACGGCTTTGTTGGAGCCGTGCTGACTTCCGAAGCCTTCGTTCTTCGCAATAGGCGCACCGCGCATGTGCTCGTCGTCGGCCACTACAGCGAGCGACACGAAGACCGGCTCTACGAGCTGGCTACGCGCGCGATCTTCATCAACAAAGACAACCAGTGCCGGCCGGGACAGGTGCGCGATGGGTTCTTCCCGGACGTCGTGTTCGCGGATCCCAACTTCGTCATGCCGGTACTCAACCACGTCCTCCTCGAACGAGTGCACTCCGTCAAGCAAACGGTCGAGGACCTCATGTCTCGCCTGGAAACCATGGACGGCGCTGGCAAAGAAGCTGTCCACGGCGCGCATACGCTGAAAGCGATGCTTTGCGATCCGGACTGCACCGTCTTCATGACCATGTCCGGCGCCATGACCATCGCCAAGATGCAGCGGCTGCCGGTACAGCTGATCGAAACCGGACGCATCGCGTACCTCGCGGCGACCGGCGCGCTCATCGGACACGGCCTCGTCGAGGGATCCGGCTGCCAGCATTTCAAGTACGAGCCGCGCTACACGGATGAGCAGCTGGCCAAGGAAGGGTTGAATCGCGTCAGTGACACGATCGAGCCGGAAGGCAACTTCGACCACATCGAGAAGATCGTACGGCGCGTGCTCCAACGGTCATATCCGCGGATACATCGCGGCCCGCACATCACGCAGTCGAGCGCGTTCTACCGCGACCTCGGCGCCTATCTCCACCGGCACTACCCGGACGCGGCGTCCGTGCTTTCGAGCGCCTATCGCCAGGGCGTCGCAGTCGTCACCCCGGCGGTCGTGGACTCCGAGCTCGCGAACGACGTCTTCGTCGAAAACGCACGGCGAGGATCCCGCGCCCGCATCATCTTCGATCAGGAGCTGGATACCGGCGTCCTGTTCGATCTTGCGACGAAGGCGAAGAAGCTCGGCATCTTCACGATCGGCGGCGGCGTACCGCGTAACAACACGCAAAACGTCGCACCGCTCATCGAAATCTACAACGAGCGCTTGAGGAAAAAACTGCCGCCCGGCCGCTTCTTCTACGGCTGCCGTATCGATCCGGCCTCCATGTTCCTCTGCCACCTGAGCGGCTGCACGTACAGCGAAGGCGTTTCCTGGCGCAAGTTTGACTTCAAGGGCATGCTCGCGGAAGTCCGCCTCGACGCGACGATCGTCTGGCCGTTTATCCAAAAGTTCGCCATCGGAAAATTTCGCCAAGCCTGACTGTCAACAACTCCATCATCTTAACCCGCGCTCGCTTTCTGGGCGCGTTTTTTTATCCATCTCCCATTTCATCTTCAATCTCACCCAGCGCAGCTCGTCAAAAGAAAAATCTTCACCGAGCTTTTCTCGAACCGGGGTCAAGAGCCATGTGTTGAGGGCGCGAAAGACGGCGGTAATTTTTTCCGCACGGTCAAAAGGCATAACAGACGGAGGGAGAACGCGAAGACGCTGGGCTTCCACCAATCTTTCCAGATGAGCGACGATGGTCCCCACGCTAAAACCTCGACGCTCGGCGATTTCTCGTAACGAGAGCCCCTCTTCAACAAGGCCGCACGTCTCCTCATGCGTAAAACCCGCGACAGACCGCGGTGCTCGCGTTTGCGAGGTTGATGCCCCTGCCGGAACGCACTCCGCAAGTCCATGTTCATCGGCATACGCGCTCACATGACGCAAAAATATCTGACCGAATTGCGTCATCTTTCTTTCTCCCACGCCAAACACCTGTTTCATGGCTTCTGGCGTGCGTGGAAAAATTCGCGCCATGTCTTGCAAAGAACGATCGCCAAACACCATGTACGGGGCAATCCCTTTTTCCGCGGCTAACCGTCGTCGCAAAACACGGAGCTGCTCAAATAACGGTTGATGCACATCTGATGCGGTCGCGATGGTCGCAGACACTTGATGGATCAGCCCGAGACAGCGATCGCAGGCGCCACATGACCCTTCGGTCACGGTTTCTCCGAAATATTCCAATAAAAATTTTCGACGACACGCGGTGGATTCCGCGTATTGCATCACGCGGCGAAGTTGCTCATAAGCGCGGCGCTGTTCCTCTTCGTCCGAGATCTGACGAATAAAATATTCTTGCTTGCGGCGATCGCCAAACGAATAAAAAAAGATGCACTCGCTGGGCAGACCGTCACGTCCGGCACGACCCGTTTCTTGATAATACGCTTCCACGGATTTTGGAAAATCCATGTGGACAACAAAACGCACGTCCGGTTTGTCGATTCCCATGCCAAAGGCAATCGTGGCGACGATGATCGTGACTTCATCGCGAATAAATTTTTCCTGCGTCCGCGTTCTGATCTTGGGAGTCAAGCCAGCGTGGTACGGGAGCGCGCGCAAACCCTTCTTTTCTAATTTTTGCGCGATCCGTTCCGTGTCTTTTCGTGATCCGCAGTACACGATCATGGACGCATCTTTATCCCGCGAAGCGATTTGGACGAGCGCCTCAAACGCTTTTTGTTTCGGTCGGATGATGTACGTCAAATTAGGCCGATTAAATCCGGCCACAAAAACCTTGGCGTCTGTCATCCGCAATTGTTCCAAAATATCCTCGCGCACGCGCGTATTGGCCGTAGCGGTCAAAGCGATGAGCGGCACTCTCGGAAACAACGATCGCAATTGTGACAGTCCTCGATAATCCGGACGAAAATCATGTCCCCACTCGGAAATGCAATGCGCCTCGTCAATCGCGATCAGTCCCACCGGTATCTCGCGCAAAAAGAAACGAAAACTTTGGGTCGTAAACCGTTCCGGCGCAACATACAAAAGTTTCACTTCATGACGCGCCACTTTTTGCATCGTTGCTTCGATCTCACCTTCCGATAGAGTATGGCTCAAATAGGCTGCCGCGATCCCATTTTCCATCAAAGCATCCACCTGATCTTTCATGAGCGCAATCAATGGCGAAACAACAAGCGTCATTCCCGGAATCCGAAGAGCCGGCAACTGATAACACAACGACTTACCGCCGCCGGTTGGCATGAGCACGAGCGTATCGCGTTTCCCCATCACTTCTTCAATAACCTCGGCCTGCAAAGGCCGAAACGCATCATATCCAAAATGTTTTTTTAATAAATCCAACATAGCTATAGGCATTAGGCGCTAGGCATTAGGCTTTAGGCTTTAGGCTTTAGGCTTTAGCTTCTTAGGTTGATCTAAGAAGCTACAAGCTGATGCCTAAGAAGCTAGCTAATATACTTCGTTCCCTTTTTCAGAAAAGTTGTCAAGTGTGGATAACCGGAACTGAGACGGAACTGAGACCGCATTTTTGGTGTATACTACAGGACAATATGAATAAGACCACTATCGCCACCATTGGTTTAGGTTCGCTTCTCATGCTTGGTGCCGGATGCGCAACAGCACAGCCTATGGCTCCATCGCCCGCCCCTGCGGCAGAAGTTCCGGCAGCAAACGGATCATCAACGGCCACGGTGCCTCCAACACCAGCTCCCTCTGCTCCCCTCACTAAACCTCAAGCCGCTCCAATGCCGACACCTCCTCCGGTCCAAAAGCCCTTGCCACCAAAAAATCAAACGGTCATCGTCACCATAAAAAATTTCGCTTTTTCCCCGCAAGTGATTGCCGTTAACGATGGCGATACCGTTATGTGGGTAAATGCGGATCCTGTATCGCACACCTCAACATTTGATGGAGCGCTTCTGTGGGATTCGGGAAACCTCGTTCCCGGCGCAAGCTACAAGCGCGTCTTTCACGTCGGAACCTATCAATATCACTGCGGACCTCATCCTAACATGAAAGGCACGATCATTGTGAGATAAGGTTGACAAAAAAATCGAATTGTTCTGTAATATCCTTACCTAAAAAAGGAGGTATCGGATGGCACAATCACAGGCTCACTGTGTTCGAAAGGTTCTCGCAGCCGTTCGGCGAGAACAAAGATTGATGAACGCATGGCCACCGATCGGACGGCGCGAGTTGCGTAGCAGGGTGGCAAGCGCGGTCATGGGAGGAGAACGTCCAACGGAAATCGTGGCACGATTTTGCCCGGCACCCGTTCCCGCCTCTCGTTACTGTGATGAGTGCCGTTTGACGACGAAGCATCATCACGGCATCTGTCAGGAACACACCGCACGGCGCTGTGACACCTGTCGCGAAGAGACCACTCACCGCAAAGGTATTTGCTGCAAACACAGCCTCGAGCGGTGCAAGACTTGTGACGGGGTAACGCTCCATCAGCTGGGAATTTGCCAGCAGCACATCAAGAAGCACTGCTTTCGGTGCAATCGCATGACGATACATAAGAGAGGAAACTGCATCGAGACCCACGCGCGCGGTTGGTCATCTTAGCAGCCGCTCAATCTTCAACGCCCCTTCCCTCAACCACAGAGCCTTTTCGGCTCTTTTTTTATCAACCCCCAAAGCGGATTCAATACCCCGCCACTTGTGGCGTGAGTCATCTGTCATCCTGAGTGAAGTCCGACGAAACGAAGGATCTTCGGTCGAATCCGGAGATTCTTCACTCCATAGAATTACGTTCAGAATGACAGAGCTTTGATTTAGGATTGATACCCCGTCAGCTTTCGGCAGGGTAGTTTATTTTTCCCTTGCCTGTTTCTGAGAGGTATGGCAGGCTCTCACCTTGTAGGCACCGGAATGTTCCGGCTCTGTGCACATCAACAAAAATCAGGAGGCAAACAATGGAGGGAATGCGACCGCAAGACCGTATCATCGTGGCGGCAGACGTCCCGAATCTCGAAAGGCTGAACGCCCTCGTCACCTCGCTCAAGAACTGGGTCGGATTCTTCAAGATCGGCATGGAGCTGCAGACGGCCGTGGGCGGACCACAGGCCATGGCGTGTGTTCGTGCATCGGGCGGGCGCGTGATGTACGATGCCAAGTTCGCCGACATCCCGGCCACCATGAAGGGAGCGACCGCCGCCCTGCTCCGCACGGTCAACGCGCACTTCTTCACAGTACACGCCTCGGCCGGCGTCGAAGCCATGAAGGCGGCAGCCGAAGTCAAAGGCGGCATGCTGATGCTGGCGGTCACGGTGCTGACCTCGCTTGATGAGAACGCCTGCACCCGGATCTTCGGCGCGACGAAACCACTGGACAAGGTGTTACAATTCGCGGGCATGGCACTTGAAGCGGGCGCGGACGGCATCGTCTGTTCGCCGCGAGAGCTGAAGATGATCCGTGCTCTTCGTGAGCTCGACTCTCTCAAGTTGGTCATCCCCGGCATTCGTCCGGCCTGGGCCGCTGTCGGCGACCAGAAACGCGTCATGACGCCACAAGAGGCCATGGCTGCCGGTGCCGACTACCTGGTCATCGGCCGACCCATCACCGACCCGCCGCTCGAGATCGGCGACTCGGTGGAAGCGGCACGCCTGATCGCCGCCGAGATCGAAAAGGGACTCGCGGCTCGCGGAGCCTGACAACGTTCCTTCCTCTCTCCCCCTGTCCCAACCGGCCAGGGTCTTTTTTTATCACCGCCATTGACGAAAATGACGAATTCTTTTATCCTACGGTCACATCAAATACGTTGGCGTTTGACCCACCCGCCACCTTAGCTCAGCTGGTAGAGCAACACTTTTGTAAAGTGAAGGTCGTCGGTTCAAATCCGACAGGTGGCTCCATCAAATATAGATAATGGATAATCGAGATAAGAGATAAGAATATGAATGAGGAGGCATCAGAGAAAAAAGTTATTACCTCGTTCATGGACTTGCGGGTTTGGCAAGAAGGTCATGCTCTTGTCCTTGCCATCTACAAAGTGACGCGTCGTTTCCCAAAAGAAGAATTATTCGGACTCGTGAGTCAGATACGACGCGCCGCCGTCTCTGTCACATCAAATCTCGCAGAGGGCTTCGGACGCCAGTCCTATAAAGAAAAAACCCAGTTCTTTTTTCTCTCCAGAGGATCGCTCACAGAAACCCAAAATCAACTTGTCATCTCAAAAGATATAGGCTACCTTTCAACCGACGAGTTTGAAAAATTATTCGCCCAATCAATAAAAGTACATAAAATTCTCACGGGTCTGATCAAAAAAACCAAAAGCTTCATCCATTCCTAAAATCGTATCTCGATTATCGATTCTCCATTATCTATTCTATGTCCCAAGATAACCTGATAAAACTTGAATGCACGATGTGCAAAAAAGTGAACTATCACAGCCACAAAAATAAAAAAACGATCAAGGCGCGTTTGGAATTGAAAAAGTTTTGCAAATCCTGCAAAAAATCCACTCCGCACAAAGAAACGAAGTAATTCTCATTACGCATTACTCATTACGCATTCCTTCCCCCTATGTTAACGATTCGTTTGACTCGCGTCGGAAAAAGAAAACATCCATTATATCGTTTGATCATTTCGGAAAAAACTCGCGATCCCTGGGGCAAGGCACTGGAGCAACTGGGAACCTACACACCCCATGCAAATCCCGCAGTTTTTGAATGCAAAAAAGATCGCATCGAATACTGGATCGGGAAAGGCGCGCAGTGCTCGGACACGGTGTGGAATTTGTTGGTTGATCGAGGGGTGGTCAAAGGAGAAAAACAAAAAAAGCAAAGCGTGTCCAAGCGTCGAAAAGAAAAACTCGCAAAGAAAGTTGCGGCATAAATTTTACAAAGACAAACAAAAACGCCCTGATTATTTCAGGGCGTTTAAATAATCCACCATCTGTCCTAACAATTTATAGGTCTTCACTCGAATAGATTCTTGCGTTCTCCAACCGGCACGATAGGCCAAAACATGCTGCGGAAGCGCGCGCTTAAGTTTCCAGTCCGCAGCTTCTAACATGGGAATTCCTAACACATCTTTTCTTGGTAACCCTGGGTACACATCTAGAAACGCATAGACCTCATTCTTCAACATACGTTCTGTTAGAGCCTTTTGATCCAATGCATTTCCATCGGCGGTATTGATAAAATACGCCGCAATTTTCATAGATTGAATCAATTCCGCGGTCAATAGTTGATCGGCTTTATGGGCGGAAACGTGAAGCGAAATCACATCGCTCGTTTTCATCAATTCTTCCAATGGACAGAAGGCGATTCCGAGCGACGCCTCCAAATCCGGTTTTCGATTCCTGGCAGAATACACAACCTCAAACCCCAACTGACGAGCAATCGTAGCGACCCGAAGACCGATCCTCCCCAATCCAATCACTCCAAAGCGTTGATGGGTGAATAGAGCTCCGGTGCTCGGAAGACCTTGTACATCCACAAATCTATCACCAATCAATGTTTGTGCCTTTTGAATTTCCGCGGGAGTTAGCAGGGCGCGATCAAAAAACACTAAATCCTGTTCCGTCAAAAATTTGTAATACGCAGCAGCATCTGAATCCCCCAATACATGCGGTAAAATTTTCAGATGAAAAGCCGATCCCATTATTTGTAACGCTGGTGTCAGATCAAGATTCAACAAGCCAATCCGTTTTGCTTCGATGAGTTTTTCTGGAATCAGATCATCCAGCGTGTCTTTGGTAAAATTAAAGCTCGCCATCCCCAATTTGTGAAAGTGATGAGAAAATTTTCCCGCACGAGTATTTTTTTCATTCACATCTAACTTACGGAAACGACGAAAAATCTCGCGCATGATGGCATGAGATGAAGAAGTCTCATTAGCATGAGAGGCGGGTTTTGTACGCAACCACAATTCCCACAGACCGGCGAAAACAGCTTCGGCCACAGCCTCGGTACCATAATCCGGAATATTTTTTACCGTCATTCCTAATTCTTCGGCGAGGGATACATTGATCCGGTGCTCTTTTTCGTGCGTCCAAAAAATAATCAATTTAAGTTGCGGATTCAAACGCAAAATTTCGTCCGGAATGCCTGTCCAACAACTGATGACCACATCCGCACCCTCAATGCGATTCATGAGCAACTGGAGCGGCGTTTGATCAGCTCCCAACTCTGTATAACATTTAATGTTTCGAAACAGTTCGGGCTGCTCCGTATATTGACGCTCAAGACCTTCCGGCAAACTGGAGGGATATTCCAGAATCTCTTCTGCTAATGATTGCAGGATAGCCCGATGCTCTGGATAAAAAATCACTGTATCCAAAATCACCACTTTTTTGAACTTTTTCTTTGTCATA
>JAUSEV010000021.1 GCA_030649995.1 Candidatus Uhrbacteria bacterium | reverse complement strand
CAGCCGCGTGGCTTCTGGTGCCGTATATTCTTTGGGTCAGTTTTGCGATGTACTTAAACTATGCGATCTGGGCATTGAACTAAGTTAAACAATTATGACTCGGTGCAATTTGCTTAACATTTCTCAAGTTAAGCAAACCTGCCTGCCGGCAGGCAGGTCAGGGGTTACAGGTTCTCGTACTTTGTACTCCTCCGCCCCCCCCAAAGGCGGGCAGGCAGTCAAAAGTTCCTTCGACAAGCTCAGGACAAGTCGAAAATCGTTGAGCAGGGCGAGCCCAGTAGGATTAACATCAGCGAAAGCTGGTGTTTTTCCTTTATTCCCTGTAGAGCGTATATTGATACAAACACGTCCTACAGGTATGTAAATGGTGTCAGGTCTGATTTTAGGTTAGGCTATCATTCATCATGAGCAAGCACCAGTCTTTTACGCTCGACCGCACGCCCGGTTTTGATCAAGCCCTCGCCCTCATGGAAACGGGTGGGCCTTTTATTTTTATCACGGGTCGTGCTGGCACGGGCAAGAGTACGCTGTTGAAACATTTCCGTGAGACATCGGACTTAATTTTTCCTGTCTTAGCCCCCACGGGCGTTGCCGCCTTAAACGTTAATGGAGAAACGATTCATCGTTTTTTTCGTTTTGCTCCCGGTATTACGGTAAAAGACGCTCGTCGCAAAGGAGGTTCGCTTAAGTATCCGGAAGTCTACAAAAAAGCCGATCTCTTGGTGATTGATGAAATTTCCATGGTTCGAGCGGATTTATTGGATTGCATGGACCAATTCCTGCGGGTCGCGCGAAAAGATAAACGTCCGTTTGGTGGTTTGCGAATCGTCGCTATTGGGGATTTGTACCAACTTCCTCCCGTCGTTTCAACGATGGAACGTCGTGCCTTTTCAGAATTATATGATTCTCCTTATTTTTTCGCTTCACAGGCTGTTCAAGAACTTGTCCGATTAGGGGAGGTATCTTTTATTGAGCTTGAGAAAGTTTATCGTCAGTCAGACCCGACATTTATCAATCTTCTCAATGCCGTGCGTAATCGAAGCGTAACCGAAAGCGATTTAAAAAAGTTGAATACTCGGGTTTCTCGTTCCCCATCGAAAGACGCTATTGTCCTCACGATGGTGAATGCCTCGGCTGACGAGCTCAATCTAAGCCGTCTGAAAGAATTACCCGGAATGACAAAAACCTTTCAAGGAGAATTTCGAGGGGAGTTTCCGGAACGGGAAGTTCCTGCCGATCGCGAACTTCATCTGAAGAAAGGGGCTCGTGTGATGTGTCTGGCCAATGACCAGGTCGGACGCTATGCAAATGGCAGCTTAGGATGGGTGAGAGGATTTTCTGCCGAAGGCGGATCCGCCTCAGGCGGAGAGGAGGCTCCTGAAATGGGGAGCTCTGTTCTGGTTGAGTTGGATGATGGCGGCAGGGTCTCCATCGCTTCTCATACTTGGACCGTTTACAGAAGCGTGTATGACAAGAAAACGAAAAGTTTGGATCAGGAAAAGCTTGGCAGTTTCACCCAAATCCCCTTGAAGTTGGCTTGGGCGGTGACCGTCCACAAAGGACAGGGAAAAACATTCAATCAAGTCGCCATTGATTTGGGACGGGGAGCTTTTGCCGCAGGTCAAACGTATGTCGCGTTAAGCCGTTGTTGTTCATTCGAGGGTTTGACGTTGATGAAACCGGTCAAACTCCAGGACATCAGGCTGGATTATTCGATCGTGAAGTTTGTCACAAAAATCCAATATGCTTTGGCGGAAAAAGAAATGCCGTTGGAAAAGAAAATCGAACATCTTCGATCGGCCGCGTGCGCGGGCAAACGGCTTAAAATTATCTATCTGAAAGGAAAAGATGAAAAATCCGAACGCGTGATCATCCCAAGAAGTATTGAGGAAGATGAATACGCCGGACACGAATTTTTAGCATTACGAGCCTGGTGCGAGTCGCGGCAAGAGGAGCGGACGTTTAATGTGGAAAGAATTTTATCGATTACGGCCGTGGAGCAATGAGTAAATTGATCATTTATGCCGAAATCAAAAAAGAAGAAAATTTATGTTGATCCTCGCCATGATGAGCACGCTTTTGATCTGCCGTTTTGGCGTGACAATGAAAAACTTTGGGCGTTGAAAGTTCCGGTCGAAGAAATCGAAATCAACGAGCTTTTATGGATTTTTGATGTGCCTTTTTGGGAAGATAAAGATGGGAACATTGTTATCACTCCGAATGAGGTCATTCGCGATCTTGATAAATATCCCGATCATCGGGATAGAATCAAAAATAGTAACACCTCCCATCCTTTGGATATCATGAAGAACAAGAAGGGCGAGTGGTTGACGTTGGATGGCTTGCATCGACTTGTAAAGTTGTTTCTGGAAGGCAAAAAAACGGTTCGTGTCAGAAAAATTCCTCCAGAGCTTATCCATCTGACGGCGCGAGATGAGTGAAGGTGAAAAAATAAATGAGCTCATGGACATTTCGTGGAAGTTTTTTCGTTGTGGCTCACGTGGCAGGCCATGCAAAATCCATCTTTACAAGAGGTGGATTTTGATAGAGCATTGACTCATATGGACCATGATTTAAAAAGCTGGTTATTGAAGATTGTAAAAGCTGCGAGGACGCCTGAGGAACAGACGCGTTATGAGAAAGCTGCCTTTGAATTACAAACTGATAGAAATAACAAACAAAAACTAGATAAAATACATAAGAAAGATGCTGTGCCCGCGTTCGATGTAACACAGGACGATCTTTTGAAGCATTTTCGTTTGGTTCAAGCCATTGAGCCCAGCCCCGCAAGACTTAATGATCTCTTAACTTCATATCCAAGTAAGCGAGCAATTTTAGATCGGATCGCTCAGATAAAACATATAACAGAGGATGATGATTTTTTGATACGTAGTTTCTCGATAGATGAGATGAATGAAATTATTGGGGTGTTATGGCTAGCGCATGAGGTCGGTGTTTTGGAATAGTTCCATAAATCAAGTTCTAACCCGCTCCACCGTTCGGAGCCATGCGCCAGACGGTGTATGGCGGAGCCCCCTCGCGCCGAATGGTACAGGGAGCCAAAAAGAAGAAGGTGTTATCCATCGAATGGTGGATAACTCGACTTTTAGGTCCCGTCATGTATCCACTCACTTGAAGTAGCAACGTTCGCAAAAACGATACGCACTCTCGAGCTTCTGGAAAACTATGGCTATCGGCTTAGTATGCCTCACAGCAAACAAATATGTCCCGGTCTGTTCGAGCTCCGAATTCGCGGCATTCAAGAAGCGCGTCTTCTCTACATGTTTCAAGATCAGAATATCATTATTCTTCACGGTTTTCTAAAAAAATCCATGCAACTACCAATGAAAGAGGTAGCTCTGGCTTTACGAAGAAAAGCGCAACTTGAAAAGATATAACACATATGCTATGTTCTCTTTATATGAAATCATTCAATCAATTTAAAAAAGAAGCCTTAAGAGATTCTAAACTTCAAAAAGCCTACGACGCTTTAGAACCAGAGTTTCAGATCGTAAAATGCCTCATCGACCAGCGTCTCCAACGAGGAATGACGCAAGCTCAGCTGGCAAAAAAACTCAAAACAAAACAATCCGCCATCTCGCGTTTTGAATCAGGTACATCAAATCCAACGATTGACTTTCTCCAAAAGCTTGCAGATGCGCTGAATGTAAAATTACAAATAACGGTCTCGTCACACCGCTAAGTTGTTAAACACACGAAGGTGAAAAAATAAATCTATGGATCAACCCATTCCAAAAACCGAAGCCGAGTGGCGGGAAAAACTTACGCCGGAGCAGTATCATGTGATGCGCGAGAAGGGGACAGAGGCGCCGTTCACGGGTGAGTATTTTGTAACCAAAGACAAGGGTGTATATCGCTGCAGCGTCTGCGGCAACGCATTATTTGCATCAGATACCAAATTCGATTCCGGCACGGGTTGGCCGAGTTTTGATGCGCCCGTGGATCCGGCGCGTGTTCAGTATCACGAGGATATGAGTCAAGGAGTGCGACGCGTGGAGGTCACGTGCGGTCGTTGCGGCGCGCATCTGGGTCACATGTTTGATGACGGACCAACCTCAACCAAAAAACGTTTCTGCATCAATTCCGTGTGCCTCAAGCTGGAGAAGACAGCGTCAGAAACTACATCTTGATGGTCAAGAGGACGATGCCGGCCACGCAGGCGGCGAATGCGATCGTCTTCAAGATTAATTTTTTTTCATGAAAATAGGCTCGTCCGGAGATGATGGTCCATAAAATTCCGGAGGAGCGGGTTGCGGCGATGATGATGGATGCGGGAGCAAATTGATAGGCAAAGCTATGGAGAATTCCCCCCATACCCTGGGTGGCTGATTGGAGTGAGAGCAGAGGTCTTTTTAAGAGAGTAAAGGGATGTTCTTTGGCCAGCTTGCGACTGGTGAAATAAAAGAAGATGAGTAAAATCGTGTAAATGAGAAATTGTTCCAATATCAGGGAATTGCCGTGGGAGATGTTGTACTTAAAGAGAGAGATGGTGATGACAGCGTTGAAGGTCGCGGCCAATGTGTAACCCAAGCCTTTGGGATTGATGCCGTGGTTCATGAAAAGAAAAAGAAGAGCACCGCAGATAATCGCCATGCCCAAGATTTGCCAAGAACCGATGGCATAACCGAGCCAAAGATCGACGAGGAGCAAGAGAGGGATGGTGCCGGTGCGAATAAAGCCAAAGCTGCTTCGTTCGGCTTTTGCTACGGCTTGGACCGCCACATACGCTTGAAAAATTTCAAACACGATGCGGATGCCGAACGTTTTCCATGCCGGGAGGAGAGCTGGAGCATGGGGCAGAAAAAGCAGCAGGAGCAAAAAGAAACCCGCTCCCCAGAGCGAGTCGAGAAATCCCATGGCATACACGCTTTCGTAGCGGCGTTCGACGGCGGATTTTCCAATCGAAGAAGAGGCTTCTCCAAAAAGAGTGCCAAGCAACGTTAAGAGCACGCCGAACATGTGTGTCTTATTTTATTGCAAACCGTCTTTGCTGGCAAAGTATTCGTTTGCTCTGCGCATGCTGTGGAAGGTGCCGGCATCGGACCAGAATCCTTTCACGGGTTTGGCGATCAGTTTTTTTTCTTGCAAATAATGATTGTTCACGTCGACGATTTCCAGTTGGCCGCGATGAGAAGGTTTGATTTCGCGGACGATTTCAAACACGGTGGGTTCGTAAATATATAACCCGACTTGGGCAAAGTTTGATTTTGGTTTTTCCGGTTTTTCTTCCAGCGAGAGCACGTTTCCGGTTGCATCCACTTCCACAACGCCAAAGCGTTCGGGATCCGGCACGGATTTATAAAAGGTCATGGCGCCGGATTGAAAACCGGAAACGTGCGGATGAAAACTTTCTTCAAAAATATTATCGCCCAAAATCACGGTGCAATTATCATGGTCAATAAAATCTTCGGCCAGACTTAATGCTTGCGCGATGCCGCCGGCTTCATCTTGAATGCGATAGGTCAGACGGCATCCGTATTTGGAGCCGGAACCAAGAAGCTTCATGAACTGGTGTGCGTATTCGGGGCCGGTCACAAGCACGATATCTCGAATGCCCGCATCCAGAAGCGTTTGCAGCGGATAGAGAAGCATGGGTCGGTTATACACGGGCAAGAGATGTTTGTTGGTGTATTGCGTGAGAGGCGCGAGCCGCGTGCCCATGCCGCCGGCGGCAATCACCCCGCGCATCATCGGTTGGCGCGTTTTCAAAAAATGAAACGGTTTAGGGTAGCTGTTGTAACCTGTAACCTGTAACCTGCAACCTTGTTGCTTTGCGGTGGCATATTTCTGCATGGTGTCACGCAACGCCACGTCGATCGGACGCATGGCGATGCCAAGTTCTTGCAGATGCGTGGATTGGAGAATGCCGGTAGAACGGTTTTTCGCCGCGAGCCCTCGAGCCGCCAATTCCGTATCGCCGATCCATTCGCAAGCGTGTTGCGGATCAACATATTCTCGATACAAAGCGATGAGATCGCGATACCGAAGGATGCCCGGATTGACGACATGAAAAATACCGGTTCCGCGTTTTTCCATGATCTGCGGAAGAACGGCAATCAGATCTTCTATCACGGTCACGCTGTTTTCCACGTCAACCACCTGTTTGTAACTTGAGAGTTTATCGATCAAATTTTTTGGGGATGGGACAGAGTCTATCGGCAAGCGGAGCCGCGCGACGCCAACGTTTGGCAGGTGAGACAGCAGCAAGTCGGCCGCGTATTTGGTGCGAGAATAATAGGCTTCCGGGTTGGCAAAATCATTTTCCCTCCAACCGTTTGGATCCGGAGAGGGGCCGTAAAAAATACAGCCGGAACCGAGATGCAGGAAATAGACGTTTCGTTCTTGGCAGGCTTCCGCGAGCGTGAGAGCCCCGATGGTATTTGCGCGAAAAGTTTCGGCTTGGTGTGTTTCGCACCAATCCACATTCGGTGTACCGGTTTTTCCGGCGGCATTGACGACCGCTTCCGGGTGATGTTCATCGATCGCCCGCAAGACCGCCGCTTTGTCGTCAATGCGCGCGTCGCTCAAAATCGCGCCGGGCCATGCGGCGGCTAAACGCGAACCAAGATATCCTTTGCCGAAAATAAGAATCGCCATACGGTCAATGATGTATCATGTTTTATGGATGAAAGATAGAGTCTCGTCTTTTGAGATAATCTTCGTAATTTTCGATATATCCGTGGCGCACCGGATCGTAATTGGTGGAGGATAGGGCAAGTAAGATCGCGTCCGGAGAAAAGTTTTTGAATTGGTGCCAGACATATTCCGCCACGTACAGAGCGCTTGTGGGAGCTTGTAAAGAAAATTCTTCAAGTCCATTTCCTCGATCGATCGAGGCGTCGCATGTTCCTTGTATGAGAATAAAAAATTCTTTTTCATCCGTGTGACAGTGCGCTCCCGAATCTTCCACCGGTTGCGTAATAAAATAGACGCGCTTCACTTCAAAATCGATATACTCTTTGAGCTCCACAGGATTCATGAGGAATTTTGAAGTGGGGATTTTTTGTAATTCAAATAATTGGAATCGGGGCTTCATATGGGTAGAGGATGAGCTTGAGGTTTCATATCTATTTGGAACGCATTCATTTCCGTTCGTTTTTTTTGCCAGAGGTGTTCCGCCCAATCTTGATTTGATTGATACCACGCGATCGTTTCTTCCAACCCCTGACGAAATTTATCTCGCGTATAGACCGGTCGCCAGCCCAGAGAATGAATTTTTGTCGCGTCAATGGCGTAGCGACGATCATGCCCAGGACGATCCGCAATGTATTCCATACGATCAGACCCGTGTCCCAAAATTTCGAGGAGATGCCGGGTAATCTCCAAATTGCTGCGCTCATTATCCACACCGATATTGTAAATGCCTCCCGGCGTTCCTTCACGCAGAAGCAAATCCAGAGCTTTGGCATGATCGCGGACATGGATCCAGTCACGCACGTGCAGTCCGTCTCCATATACCGGAACACGTTCGCCCTTCATGAGTTTGAAGAAAAAGTAGGGGATAAGTTTTTCCGGAAATTGATAGGGTCCATAGTTGTTGGAACAATGGGTCACGATCACGGGAGTTTTATGGCACACGAAATACGCACGACACATCAGATCCCCGCCGGCCTTGGCCGCAGCATAGGGCATGTTGGGGGTGATGGGCGTGTCTTCCGTAAATTTTGAGGGGTCATCAAGCTCAAGCGCGCCATACACTTCGTCGGTTGAGACGTTCACGAATTTTTGAATGTTATTTTTGCGTACCGCGTCGAGCAACATCTGTACTCCCAAGGTGTTGGTCAGAACAAAATCACGACAGCCGCCATGGATGGAACGATCCACATGCGTTTCCGCGGCAAAGTTGATAATGTGAGTAATCGCATGATCTTGCATCACCTCGTTCAGATGATCGAGATCGGTAATGTCGCCGCGTATAAATTGATAGCGCGGATCAAGTTCAATATCCTTGAGATTTTCCAAATTTCCGGCATAGGTTAACTTATCGTAATTCACCACCTCATCATCCGCATGCGTTTCCAGCATATAACGGATAAAGTTGGAACCGATAAATCCGGCGCCGCCGGTGACAAGAATTTTCATCATATAAGGTTGACGTAGAGGGCGGTCATTGATACGTTAATGACCGATATTCAACTTTAGCAAACACTTTCTTTTACGGCAATGAATAGAGAAAATTCCATTTTTTTTCTGCCACCACGCCATTCTGAACGCGTTGATCTTGCGATTGTGACGGTCAGCTGGAATGTGAAGGATCACTTGATTCAAAATTATGAAGCGTTGCTCAACAGTCATGGTCAGATCACGGCGGAAATCATCTTGATTGATAATGATTCAAAAGATGGAACCAGAGAGACCATTCGAGAGCGCTTTCCTCTTGTACGAGTGATCGCAAATGATCGCAATGCGGGTTTTGCCGCCGCCAATATGCAGGGGATGCTTGCGGCTCATGCGCGACATTGTTTGCTTTTAAATCCCGACATGCGCGTGGAACCGGATGCGCTGCAAAAAACGGTGGAATATTTGGACGCGCATGCGGACGTTGCGGTCGTGGGTGGACGATTGTTGAGCGCCAATGGTCAGATCGTAAAATCCGTGCGCCGCTTTCCGGATGTGTGGTCGCAACTTTTAATCATTTTGAAATTGCCGCATCTGTTGCCGCGCGTTCTTGATCGATACTTGTATCCGGATTTTGATTATGCGCGCGAGCAAAGCGTTGAGGTGGTACGCGGTTCGTATTTTGCGATTCACGAGCGAGCGCTCGAAATTTTGGGCGGATTGGACACGCGGTATTTTATCTGGTTTGAAGAGATGGACTATTGCAAGCAAGCGATCGGTCGTGGTTTTAAGGTGATGTACGTGCCGTGGATTTGCGCCACGGATTATGTGGGACGGAGTTTTTCTCAAACCAAACGGTTTTTATCGCAACGGCGTTTTACCAAAGCCATGGTTCAATATTTTGAGAAATGGCACGCGGGATGGCAGTGGCGGCTTTTGTCTCTGGCTCGATACGTCGGTCTCTGTATCGCTTGGCTTGCGGATCAATGGCTTGTGAGGCGAGGGGCAAAAGAATATCGCAGCACAAAAACTTAGCTATGCGTCTCGCCGTTCAACTCGTGACTTATTATGGTTCGGCGGATTTGCCGCTTTTGCTTGAGAGCTTGAATCATCAAACCATGAAAGATTGGTCGTTGTTCGTATGTGAAAATTCGTGTGATCGCGTTGAAGCGGAACGAGTACAAAAGATGCTCGAAGCCAGCGGCCTTCCGCATCAATTTTTTATCAGCGAAAAAAATATCGGTTTTGATGGCGGACATCAGTCATTATTTATGATGCACGATGCCGCCTATGTTTTGCTTTTGAATCATGATGCACGGCTTGAACCCGCTTATCTTGAGGCGGTCACTCATCGCATCGAATCCGATCCGACGATCGGAAGTGTTACGGGTTTGGTTTATCGTTGGACGAACGATCAGGAGCGAGTCATTGATACCGCCGGGTTGGAGTATCGCTGTCTCGGCAGAATCGTTGACCGATTTGCCGGAGAGCGCGCATCAACGGTCACGGATGCGATTGCGCGCGACGGACAGGTGTTTGGCGTTTCCGGCGCGATCGGATTGTATCGGCGTTCGGCCGTTCTTCGCGCCGGAGGACTCTTTGATCCCACATGGTTTCTGTATAAAGAAGACGCGGATTTGGCCATCCGTTTAAAGCGAGCAGGATTTAGCGCGTGGTTTGAACCGGCGGCCGTGGCGTTTCATCGACGCGGTCTCAAAGAGGAAGGTCGAGGGTTGTTTGACCGATTGGCAAACGAACGCCGTCGCCTACCGTTTCTTCGGCAATGTTCGTATGAGAATCAATGGAGAATGTACCGACGCTACTTCCGTTTGTCATTGGGGCTTCGGGATATTTGTTGTACGATCGTCGTTGAAGCCGGGCGCAGCGTTCTTGTTTTTTTGGCGTCGCCGCGTGTTTTTTTTCGCGCTTGGCGGCGGATTCTCTTCGGGTAATGTTATGTTTCCAAAAGTCGGCATCATCTATTTAACCTATCCTACGCCCGAATGGCAGCAGGATATTGATCGTTGTTTGACCTCGCTCGCATCCATCAGCTATCCAAAAGATCGCATCGAGTTGATCTGTGTGGAATCCAAGGGCAAGCTCCCGCCGGTCAAGCCGTGGTTTGATCAGTGCTGGATGCCAAAGTCCGGTCGCGAGCTGCCGCGGATCACCTATCTTTTGAAAGACGAATGGATCGGATTTTCCGGCAACAATAATCTTGGGTTTGAAAAAGTCAAAGACCTCGGCTGCGAGTATGTGTATTTATTGAATGAAGACACGGAAATTGATGCGGATTTTTTGACGCGCGCCGTGGAACGCGCGCAGGCGGATCCGAAGATCGCCTATGTTCAGTCGCTGATTTTGTTGGGATCGAATAAAAATCTCGTGAACACCGTGGGCAATGCGTATCATTTTCTAGGATTTGGATATTCCAACGGATATTTGTGGACGCGCGAGCGCGCGGAGCGTTTTTTTGTTGAGGAGCGCAAGCGTAACCCGGATTTGGAGATCGGTTATTTTTCCGGCGCTGGCGTTTTGGGACGCGTTTCGATCATCAGCGAATGTGGACTGTTTGATGAAAAATTTTTTTCCTATCACGAGGACACGGACGCGACGTTACAAGCCCGTGTCCGAGGGTATAAGATCGTGGTGGAGCCGCGCTCCGTTATTTATCATTATTATGAATTTGTGAAAACACAGCTCAAGAAAAATTATTGGGTGGAGCGTAATCGTTTTGTGTTGCTTTTCAGTTACGCGCGATGGTGGACGTGGCTGCTCCTCTTGCCTATGATCGTGGTGATGGAGCTTGCCTTGTTGGTATTTGCCATCGCGGGTGATTGGTGGGGAGAAAAATGGAAGGTGTATCGAGAATGGACAAACCCGAAATTTTGGCAGTGGGTTTTGCAACGTCGTCGCGCGATTCAACGAGCGCGGGTGATCGGTGATCGCGAGCTTTTTAAGTTTGCGGTTGGGAGCATCGAGTTTCAGGGCGAGGGAGTGCGCAATCCGATTTTGACCTTTATCGGAAATCCGTTGATGCGAGTGTATTGGCGGATTGCACGTCAACTCATCGTCTAAACGATATGGATCAAACTCGTGAGATGACATCTTTGAACGTATCGCCAGACGTCACTTTTGTGACCGTGTATTTTAATACGCCTGACGCCACACGGGCTCTCTTGAAAAGTTTTGAGAACGCCCGATTTGGATTTGCTCACGAATATTATTTGATAGACAATAATCCGGCGGCTCGCATGGGAACGGAGATCAAACGCGATCATCCGTGGGTTCAGGTGATTTTGTCCCCGAAAAATTCAGGGTTTGGCGTTGGGAATAATATCGGGATGCGGCGCGCGCGCGGACGTTATGTGATTTTGGTCAATCCGGATTTAAAGATCTCGCCGGGGGAGATGGAAAAATGGATCACGTGGATGGATGAACATCAGGATGTCGGCATTTCAGGGCCGCGTGTGCTCAATCCCGACGGGACGGACCAACATTCCTGCTACCATTTTTATTCGCTCATGACCCCGCTGTATCGTCGAACGATTTTAGGAAAAACGCCGTGGGGTAAACGCGCCCTCAACCGATTTTTGATGACAGACATGGATCGTTCGCAAGAGCGGGACGTAGATTGGGTGTTGGGAGCCGCCATGTGCATTCGCCGCGAAGTGTTGGAACGCATCGGGTATTTTGATCCGCGATTTTTTATGTATTTTGAAGATGCGGATTTATGTTTTCGGACATGGGAGGCAGGATTCCGAGTCACCTACACTCCAGCCGCGCAATTTACGCACGAATATCAACATCAAAGCCGTACGCGCCATGTGTGGGAGGCATTCACCAACAAGCTCGCGCGCATCCACATTGCGAGCGGATTAAAATTTTTCCTCAAACATTTCGGCAAGCCGAATCCGAGAATAAGAACGAAACAAGAATAAAAATTCAAAAGATTGACCGTTTAACCCTTTACCCCGAGCGAGTGAAGCGGTAGGATATAAGGCATGAAAAAAGCCCTGCCGAAAAACATCCAAACCATACGGAAACGGGCCGTTCCCGTTTTTAGGCGATATGGGGTCAAGCGAGCTGCTGTGTTTGGCTCGTTTGCTCGAGGAGAGGAGCGGAAAAAAAGTGATGTAGATTTTTTGGTTCAAATTCCGAGAGGGATGGATCTTTTTGAATTTTCAGGATTGAGACAGGATTTGGCGGCACGACTTGAACGCGAGGTGGATTTGGTAACCTACGCGAGCATCCACCCGTTTTTGAAAGAGCAGATTTTAAATGAACAAGTTGTGATTTATGAAAAAAAGCCCTAAACTCTATCTTCTTGATATTGAGCAAGCTATTAGCGCCATCCGCGGTTATGTCGAAGGCATTACCAAAGAACAGTTTCAAAATGAAAAATTTTTGATTCAAGATGGCGTTATTAGAAAAATTTCCATTATTGGAGAAGCCGTCAAACGATTATCGCCTTCAATGAAAGACTTGGAAAAACATATACCATGGAAAAAGATTGCTGGCATGAGAGATATTGTCGTACATGACTATTCTGAAATTGATTTGAATGCCGTGTGGGTAGTCGTGCAAAAACGTTTGCCAGAACTTGATGCCGCGGTAAAAAGACTTTTGAAAAGCGCAGAATAAATATGCCCGACCGTCCCCGAACCACCGAATCCCCAAGCCTGAAAGAGGTTTTGCAAGATCCCATCGGCCTCTTTCTCAAGCGCCATCCCGTCAAAGTCGCACGCGTCGTGTATGGGATGCCGTCACGAACAAGCTTGCGCGCATCCACATTGCGAGCGGATTAAAATTTTTCCTCAAACATTTCGGCAAGCCGAATCCTCGGAAGAGGATAAAAAGAGACCCCTGCTAAATATTCGCGACTCAACAGCGTTCATCCGCATACATTTTCAAACGTCTTGATAGAATAAACACATCAAACTTTAGCTATAGTCAAAGTTTGATGTGTTAGTATTTTTTTGAGCTATACTTTTTTGTGTTTTGAAAGATCAGGAGATTCATCAGGAGGATTGGTCTAAAACCCTTGACCAAAATGCGTGATTCTGGCATTGTAGAAACTACAACCAGTCCCTCACCGGGGCGAACATGGAGGTGAAGCATGACCATCATTTCGTTGGAGGAAGCACGAAGGAGGTTGGGCGAAGGTGTCCTCATCTGCCTCGAGCCGGAGGCGACGCTCGTGGCGAAGCGGGAAGCTGGGAAAGAGTCGGATCTGTGGGCGTTCGATTCGGCGACTGGTGTCTCGCGCCGGGGCGATCAAAGGTTCTTCGAAGTGCGGATGGTGGATCGGGGTGGCTACAACCAGCTCGCCATCTATCAAGAGCCGGGGATCCCGGAGTCCACCGATGGGTCGCCGAGGGTCATCGGCTACGTCTTCATCGAGCTCAATACTTTTGGACGCCTGTATGTCGATCGCGTCCAGGGTCTGGCCGGCACTGTGCTCCAGCTCTTCCTCGGGAGCCGCTCGAATCCGAAGACGCAGCAGCCGAAGGAGGGCGAGACGCCGATCGGCCACTTCTACGCCGACCCGCAGCGTCTCACGGGTGTCGTCGCGGTATACCGTCGGAGCACGAACTGGCCCGAGCCCGACGTCGAGACGATGTCGGTCGCGGAGTTCCGCGCCCAGTCGCGCGACGGCCGCTCGCTCGCGGCACTCGCCATCGCCGGCCTCGTCTAGCCGTTCTTCCATCGTTCCTTCGTCTTCTGCGACCACGCATCGGCGATCAGCCATGTTTGGTCGTTTTTTTATCTCTCACACCCACTCTTGCCATCTTTTTCAATCTTTGTTATCCTCTCCGTACTCAAATAATAGAATTAACGAAAGCACGAAATCTTACGAAAATACGAAACTATCAGATCTGATTTCGTATATTCGCATGATCCATTCCTCATTTCGTAGACCATTATGAAAACAGAAGTTCATCCAACTTATCATACAAACGCCAAAGTCGTGTGCGCGTGCGGCAATGTTTTTGCGGTTGGTTCGACCGTGCCGGAAATTCACATTGAGCTGTGTTCGGCTTGCCATCCTTTTTATACGGGCAAGCAAAAGTTGATAGACACTTCGCGTCGCGTGGAGAAGTTCACGGGCCGCATGAAAGTGAAAGAAGAAAAGTCCGTAACGGTCACCGGAAAAAAAGTCAAAACCGTAAAACGCGCGGCGCAAAAAGCCGCGAAAAAGGCGGCACGCAAGCCCACGTATTTGGACGAGGTGACGAAACAAAATTAAAAATGAGTCGTTTGTAGTTAGTAGTCAGTAGTTAGTATACTAGCTACGAACTACTGACTACATTTTTTTATGTCCTCCCTTCTCGAACAGGCCAAACAGGCTATCCAAGATTTAAAGAAAGCCGAAGCGGCTGTGTCTGCTCCGGAGGTTTTGGCTGATGCAAAAAAAATGAAGATCGCTTCGCAGACTTATCATCGCGCCAAAGAATTGGCAGAGGCTGCCGAGCATCTGATCGCTCTGGAAGACGCGCACGCCGAAGCGCAAACGACTTTGCAATCGGGAGACACGGATCTCGAGGCCATGGCCGCTTCGGAGCTCACGCATCTCGCGCCGTCGTTGCAACAGGCGCGAGAACGGTTTGAGATTTTGCTCATCCCACCCGATCCACATGATCCAAACGATGTAATCGTGGAAATTCGCGCCGGTGCCGGTGGCGATGAGGCCTCGTTGTTTGCCAGCGAACTCGCGCGGATGTATCTGCGTTTTGCCGAGCGTCGCCAGTGGAAAGCGTCTTTGATTTCCGAATCGCGAAATGACGCCGGAGGTTTTAAGGAGGTGATCATGTCGGTTGACGGGGCAGGCGCGTACGGCTGGCTCAAGTTTGAATCCGGCGTGCATCGCGTCCAGCGCGTGCCGACCACGGAAAAAGCCGGTCGTATTCATACCTCTACGGTCAGCGTGGCGGTGTTGCCGGAAATTGAAGAGGCCGAGGTGCGGCTGGACACTAAAGATCTTCGTATTGATACGTTTTGTGCCGGAGGAAAAGGAGGGCAATCCGTTAACACCACAAAATCCGCGGTTCGCATTACGCATGTGCCGAGTGGCATCGTCGTGAGCTGTCAGGATGAACGGTCACAATTGCAAAATCGTGAACGCGCCATGACGATTTTGCGTGCGCGATTATGGGAGGCCGAGCAAACGAGAAAACATTCGCAACTTGAGGCGGAACGCCGTTTGCAGATCGGCACGGCCGATCGTTCGGAAAAAATTCGTACCTACAATTTTCCACAAGATCGCATTACGGATCATCGCATCAAGAAATCTTGGCACCATATTCCGCAAATTCTTGATGGGGATTTGGAGCCGGTGATCGTAGCCGTCAAGTCGGGGAAAAAGGGAGATGAGGAAGAAGGGGATTGACGATCACTCTTATCTTCGTTATCCTATCGACACATTATTCATCCTTGTTTGGTTCATCGAAATTTTCACCGCCTCTCTTCTGGTCGACGCGTCGACCTCAAGCGGTGAAGAACCGAACAATAAAAAGAAGAGCATTCTATGGTTCAGATTCCCCATTTGGCAGACATGCTGCAAGCCGGTGTTCACTTTGGCCATCAAACCTCCAAGTGGCATCCGAAAATGAAAAAGTATATTTTTGGTTCACGTCAGGGCATTCATATTTTAAATCTGGAAGCAACGCAAGCGGCGCTCGAGGAAGCCTGCGCTTTTGTGAAAAAAACCGCGATGCGCGGCGGTACGCTCTTGTTTGTCGGGACAAAAAAACAGGCGATCTCGATTGTGGAAGCGGCAGCCAAGTCGTGCAACATGCCCTATGTGAGCAAGCGTTGGCTCGGCGGAACGCTCACCAATTTTGCCAGCATGGCGCAACTCATCCGTAAATTCAAAGAGATGAAGCGTCGGCAGGAAAAAGGGGAGTACGCAAAATACACGAAATTTGAACAGATGAAATTTGGAGAGCAGATTAAGGCTTTGGAAGAACAGGTGGGCGGTATTCAAGAATTGACGCGCATTCCCGATGCCATTTTTATTTTGGATATTCGCAAAGATAAAACCGCGCTGCAAGAAGCGATGCGTCGAGGGATCAAGATTGTGGCGGTGTGCGATTCGAACGTTGATCCGACCAAGGTTGATTATCCGATTCCGGCAAATGACGACGCGGTCAAGGCCATCGAACTCATCGCTCATCTTTTGGCCAAGGCCGTACAAGAGGGTCGTGATGAGTGGGAGCAGGGACGGCTCAAATTAGCCGGATCACTTAGCTCCATGAGTACAGCGGGGAAAGAATTTATGAAAGTTGCAGAGATAGAACATAAAGAAATATGACCATTGATGCCAAAATTGTGATGCAGCTTCGTGAGCGCGCCGGCGCTGGGATTGTTGATTGCAAGAGCGCGCTAGAAGAGACCGGGGGTGACATGGAAAAAGCGATTGAAGCGCTCAAGAAAAAAGGCGCGATTAAAGCGGCAAAAAAACTTTCCGAGCGAACCGCCTCGGAAGGAGTGATCGTTTCTTATGTCCATCACAACGGAAAATTGGCGGCCTTGTTGGAACTCGCGTGCGAAACGGATTTTGTGGCGCGTAATGAGGAGTTCAAGCAACTCGCAAACGACCTTGCGCTGCAAGTCGCGGCTATGGATCCGACGTATGTGAGTCCGGAAATGATTCCGGCGGAAGAGGTGGAAAAAAAGACGCAGGAGTTTATGTTGGAAGTCGCGGGCAAGCCCGAGGAGGTCAAACAAAAAATCGTGGAAGGCAAACTGAACAAGTGGTATACGGACACGTGTCTCACCAAACAATCCTTCATCAAAGATGAAACCAAGACCATCGAACAATTGTTAAACGAGAAAATCGCCAAGATCGGGGAGAAGATCGCGCCAACGAGGTTTGTGAGGATGATGATGGGGAAGTAGAAACGGGCGGGCGCGGAGAAAATATCGCCCTGCGGAACTCGCAATTTTGTTTTTGTGCCTCGATGTTCATCGGGGCTTTGTGGATGCTCAAACAGTCCTCGGGCGATATTTTCTCCGCGCCCGCCCTTAAAAGGGAAGAGAGTGGGGGAACGCGCAAGTTTTCTATTTTTTTGCTGAAGATGTATAATCTTTGTTATTCGTATTTTCGTATTCATTCGTAATTTCGTAGGCCTATGAACATCGCTATCAATGGGTTTGGTCGGATCGGTCGTGGGGTGTTTAAGGTCGGGTTGATGAAGCCCGGATTCAACGTGGTTGCAATCAACGATCTCACGGATCCGCACGCGCTCGCGTATCTCTTGCGCCATGACACGGTGTATCGGACATTTGATCACACGGTCGAATCAGATGATCATCATCTGATTGTTGATGGAAAAAAGATTTTGGTCACGGCGGAAAAAGATCCAAAGATGTTACCGTGGAAAAAAATGAAGATTGACATCGTGCTCGAATGTACCGGGCGATTTACGGATTTAGCCGGCGCCTCACAACACATCGTCGCCGGTGCCAAGCGCGTTATCATCTCCGCACCGGCAAAGGGCGGGGGAGTGCCGACACAGGTGATCGGGGTGAACGCACCCACCTTTGCTAAAGCTTCGGCGGGCAAGCAGGTCATCAATAATGCGAGTTGTACGACAAACTGCGTCGCGCCGGTTGCGGCAATCATGCATGAGGTGTTTGGCATTAAAAAGGCGATGATGACGACTATTCATGCCTACACGGCGGAACAAAATCTTACGGATGCTCCGCCACCCGGGCTTAAAGCCGGAGATTTGCGTCGTGCTCGAGCGGCGGCGGAAAACATTATTCCCACCACAACCGGCGCGGCCATTGCCACCACGGAAACGATTCCCGAGCTCAAAGGTCTGTTCGATGGGTTGGCGATTCGCGTGCCGGTCGTGTGTGGATCGCTTTCGGATTTTACGTTTTTGTTGAAGAAAAAAGTGACCGTCGAGGAGATCAACACGGCGTTCGTAAAAGCGAGTAAGCTTCCACGTTGGAAAGGCATTCTCGAAGTCACGAATGAGCCGATCGTATCGTCCGATATCATCGGCAATTCAGCCTCTTCAATCGTTGATCTGTCGCTAACCAAAGTTGTGGATGGTGATATGGTCAAGGTCATCGCGTGGTATGACAATGAATGGGGGTATTCACATCGGTTAGCGGAGATGGCGTTGATCGTGGGGAAACAGATTGGTAAAAGGAATGCGTAATGGGTAATGCGTAATGTGATAAGCGGTTGTTTATGAAGCTTCGGACCGTTCCATCAATCATAAATCTCAAAGGCAAGCGCGTTTTGTTGCGGGTGGATTGGAATATTCCAGTCAATAAAACAATAAAACATGAAAACAAAAAAACATCATTCGGAGGTGAAAACTTATTAAAAATTCAACGGTCGCTGGCTACGCTTAAGCAACTTTCTCGTCGAGGAGCGATCGTGATCGTGTTGACCCATCTTGGACGACCGAATGGTCGCGATCCAAAATTTTCTACGCGGCGGCTTGTTCCGATACTGAAACGTTTTGGCGTGAGCGTCCGTTTTGTCGATGGGTTTGTGGTGGGCAGAGCCAAACCCGGTTCCATTTTTTTGCTCGAGAACGTCCGATTTAATTTGGGAGAAGAAAAGAACGATCCAAAGCTGGCCAAGCGGTACGCGTCGCTTGGCGATGTGTTCGTCAACGACGCATTCGCTTCCTATCGTCCGCACGCATCCGTCGTTGGTATTCCAAAGTTTCTCGATTCATACGCCGGTCCGGCATTGGTCGCCGAAGTTCAAGCGTTGCAACACCTGATCCATCATCCGAAACGTCCGTTCATCGCGTTTATCGGCGGGCTCAAGATTTCTAGCAAGCTGCCATTTTTGAAGACGCTCATCACGTTGTGCGATCGCGTGTATCTCGGCGGTGCCATGAGCATGAATATCGCGGCCGCTCGCGGCTGGTCGGTAGGCGCATCGATGATCGAAGCTGCCGCTGTACCCATGGCGCGTCCTCTCATAAAAAATCAAAAATTGATTTTGCCGGTGGACGTACAAGTCACGACGCGCTTGACCCGTCACCCTCGATTACGTTCGACTCCCATCCGATCCGTTGGGCCAAAAGATATGGTGGTGGATGTGGGGCCAAAAACGTTGGCCATGTGGAAGAGGGAGATCGGATCAGTAAAAACGATTTTGTGGAACGGGCCGGTTGGAATTGTGGAAATATCGGCAAGCGCGAAAGGATCCATGGCGTTGGCGCGCATGATCGCTCAAAGATCACGAGATGACGCTTTTGGCGTCGCAGGAGGAAGTGACACCGTGCCAATCGTTTTTTCCACCAAAACGCAAAAAAAATTTGACTATGTCTCCACCGGCGGCGGAGCGTTACTGGAATTTGTCGCAAAAAAAGGTCGCTTGCCGAGCTTGATTCCACTCTTGACAAAATCCTGATTTTAGGATACATTATTTGTTCATTTGGAGCATTTTTGCCAAATGGATCAAGCTCTTTTACATGCCTACGAAATTACGAATGGATCATATGAAAATACGAATACGGTGAGGTTTTTTCACTTGTCATTCCTGCGGAGGCAGGAATCCATCAGATGGATCCCCGCATCCGCGAGGATGACAAAGAGACTGAACATGGAAATGCTCACAACGACGAATTCCAACACAAGATAAGGAGGGTGGCCATGGCCGCCAAAGAGATTCTTTCGATCGTCGCAGGTCTGCTGTTCTTCATCGCCTTCATTCCGTACATCCGCGCCATCGTAAAGGGCGAGACCAAGCCGTCCAAGGCATCGTGGATCATCTGGGCTACGCTCGACTCGATTACGATCGCCGCCATGCTCGTAAAGCACACCGTGAACGGCCAGATCATCGGAGCGGTGGCGGGCTCGTGGATCGTCGTCGCGCTCACCCTCAAATACGGCACACCGGGTTGGACCAAGCTTGACAAGTTTTGTCTCGGCGGAGCCGTTCTCGGCATCGCACTCTGGCAGATCTTCAGCAATCCGGTCCTCGGGATGATGACGAGCCTGTCTGTCGTGTGTCTCGGCTCCATGCCGACCTTCGTCTCGGCGTGGCGTGATCCGAGTAAGGAAGATCGTACCGCGTGGGCCATCTTCTGGCTCTCGTGCGTCGTCGCGATCATCGCCATCCCGCGCTGGACGCTCATGGACGCGGCGCAGCCGATCATCTTCACGGTCATCGAAAGCATCATGATGTACCTGCTGTGGATCAAGCCAAGGTTCGGACGCATCAAGCACAAAAACATCGCACAGCGGTGAAAAACCGCGATAGGAGAACGAACATGGCCATCCCGCCGAATGGCACGACCATGATCCTGATTCCGTGGAGGACCATGCCGGTCAACGCCATGAACCTCATCGAGGACTTCATCGCCAACCCGCATCTCAATCCGCAGCAGATGCTCATGCGCGATCGAAAAATCGGAAACAGTTTCGTGGACCCTCCAGGAATCATCATCGTAATCTCGCACGAAGCTCCGGCGAACCTGCTCATCGAATTTTTGAACCACTTGGGGCACGGATCGCCTGTCACCATCAAACCTTTCACCAATCAAGGGGCCTATCGGCTGCGATATCCGGAACGGTGAACGCGCACCTTCAACATCCGCATCTCGATCCAAGCCGCCTCTCGGCACGATCGGGGTGCGGCTTTTTATTCGCTTCGCTCTCTTACGAAAGTACGAATGGATCATACGAAAATACGAATCCACTGACATTGTTGTTGACACATCGTAGGAGAATGATTAAAGTATTTAATACTTAGTATTAACATTTATTCTGCTATGCGCACTTCCACGCTTGTGACCGTCTCGTTGCCGTCGGGTCTGCGTTCCGCTTCGGAAAAAGTGGCTAAAAGAAAACATATGACGCGATCAGAGCTTGTGCGCACCGCTCTTCGATCCTATATTGCGAGTCATCAAACGGAAGAAGCTCTCCGTGTGTATAGAGAAGAAAAACAGGCAGGGAAACTAAAGGTGTTAAAAGGATCATTGGCAGATTTGATGAGCGCGTGACGTATGAAGATTAAGAGGATTTTGTATTCCTCAGCTTTTGAGCGTGCTCTCAAGAAATTGGACGTTAAATATGCAGAGCTCGTTAACGAGCGCACAAGGATTTTTCAAGACAATTGTTTTGATCCGAGGTTAAAAACGCATAAATGCAAAGGCATGTTGAAAAGTTATTGGTCTTTTTCTATTACATACAGCCACCGCATTCTGTTTGAATTTCAGGATGACGGAACCGCCGCTTTTATCAACGTGGACGATCACTCGATTTATCAATAGTTTCCGGTATTTTTCGTTTGTCATTCGGGTATGGTATGATGTGAACCTATGATTCGAAAAAAAATGTTTCATCACGGTCCTTTGTATCGTGAGGTGGTGCGTGATGCCTGGCATACGGCTTGGCATGAGCGTCAATGGTGGGTGTTTGCTTTATTCGCGGGTATTTTGCAGACCGGCGGCATTTATGATGCCATTCTGTTTTTTACCAAAAGCATGGCGGATAAAAGTTATAGTCTACTCTCTTCCGCCTCGATTGAGAGCGTTGTGAACGCTTTGCCGGTCATGGATTTTTCTTCATGGAACGGTTTTTTTGTGAGTTTGGCGGCGGAAGAACGGTTTTTGTTTTCGCTCCTCATTATCGGGGCGATTCTCTTGTGTTCGGTGATCGCGCAAGGGGCTTTGGTCGCCGGTCTTGGCGGCCGTTTGCGTGGACGCGGCCTATCGTTTCGCGGGGCGCTTGCCGTCGGGGCAAAAAAAGCTTGGCACGTGGCAGGGCTTAATGTGGTGACGCTCGGACTCTTGTGGATCTGTCGGTTTCTCGTGCTTATTCCGGTGATCTGGTCCTATCAACACCCGACCATTCCCAATGTGTTGAGCTACTTCTTTTTCTTTTTGTTGTTTTTGGTGGCGACGATCGTCCTCACCACCATCCATATTTTCGCGCTTCAGGCCATGGTGTTGAGCGACGCTTCCTTGTACGAGGCGCTATCCATTGCCTTTCATCTGTGGAAAAAATCATGGTTGATCATTTTGGAACTTGCCGCCGTGCTGTTTGCCGTTGGCGTGGTGATTTTGTTTGCGACCGGTTTATTGTTTCTGATTATGAGCATCCCGCTGTGGGTGATTTTATTTACCGCCAGCATCTTGCATTACCCCACGCTTTACTGGTTAAGTTATCTGGTCATCTCGCTTATGTTATTGTTGATGATGCTTGCCGCCGGCATGTTTACCATCGCCTTTTATTATGCCACATGGAATCAGTTGTATCGGCGCGTAGCCGAAGGCCGTGCCATGGCCAAACTCCATCGCTGGCTCCACTGGATCACCAATCTTCATCCAGCAAAGTTGTAACCTGAAACCTGAAACCCGTAGCCTGTCACCTGCCCCGCTATGCCCAAAGCTCCATCGATTGAGGATTTATTAAAAGATAAAAAAGACAAGGCCAAATCATCGGCTGTGACGGGAAAGTTAAATGAGAAGATGGAGGATATTCGATTGCGCGAGGAGGAAAAATTAGCGGAAGAAAAGGCGCAAAGTTTGAGTTTGCCTTATATCTCTTTGCGCGAATTTCCCATCGTGCCCGAGGCGTTGGCGTTGATTCCGCGAGAAACGGCCAGGAAATTATCAACCGTGGCATTTTTGCAGAGCGGTGATGAGATTCGCGTGGCAACCAACGCACCGTCACCCGAGGTTGATGCTTTGATCAAAAAAATCATGGACGAACAGCATGCGCATGTTGTTTTGTATTATGTTTCCGAAGACAGCTTTGCGCATGCGGAAAAAATGTATGACATTTTACCCGAGATCAAAGAGGTGATCTACGGCTATCGCATTAAAGAAGAGGATTTGCTCAAATATCAAAAGGAGATCGCGAGTCCTGCGGACCTTCAAGACCGCATCGCCAAAGTCAATGTCACGGATGTGACGACCTTGATTTTGGGCGCGGCACTTAAGTCAGGTGCCTCGGATGTGCATGTGGAAGCGGAAGAGGAAGATGTGAAGGTGCGTTTTCGGTTGGACGGTGTTTTGCGCGACGCGGCCAAGCTGCCAAAAGATTTATGGAAGCAGATCATCGGCCGATTTAAGTTGTTGGCCGGCGTTAAAATCAATATCGAGGATGCGCCGCAGGACGGGCGCATCACCATTTATTTGGGCAAAGAAAAGATTGATATTCGCGTCAGTTTTTTGCCTACGGCGTTTGGCGAATCGGTGGTCATGCGTATTTTGCGTCCTACCGCGATCGCGCTCGAGTTCGACAGTTTGGGGATTCGCGGAACGGCGCTCGAACGTTTGAAACGTGAAATCGCTCGACCAAACGGCATGATCATTACGACCGGTCCGACCGGTTCCGGAAAAACCACCACATTGTATGCCGTGCTAAAAAAATTAAATCAACCGGACGTCAAAATCATCACGCTGGAAGATCCGATCGAATACAAGCTCGAAGGAATCAATCAAAGTCAAATCGAGCACTCAAAAAATTACGGGTTTGCGCAGGGTCTACGCTCAATTTTGCGTCAGGATCCGGATGTGGTCATGGTGGGAGAAATTCGCGATCTGGAAACCGCGGACATCGCCATTCAAGCGGCGCTCACCGGCCACCTTGTGCTTTCCACCATTCATACCAACAGCGCGTCCGGCGCCATTCCGCGCTTCATGTCCATGGGCGTCAAACCGTTTTTGTTGGCTCCGGCTTTGAACGCCGTGATCGCACAGCGTCTCGTGCGTCGTTTGTGCAAGGATTGTAAAGAACCGGTCACGCTGGCTCCGGATGTTTTAAAACAGGTGAAACAAATTTTGAGCTCCATTCCGCAGGCGGCCGGAGAAAAATCGATGGATCTCGACACGCTCAAATTTATGGGTCTGGGTAAGGGTTGTGATACGTGTGGTCATTTTGGTTACAAGGGTCGCGTGGGCATCTACGAAATTTTTACCATGAACAAAGAAATTGAAAAAATTATTTTATCAACGGAGGTTTCCGAATATCAGATTCAGGAATTGGCGGTCAAAGAGGGGATGTTGACCATGGCGCAAGATGGCCTCCTCAAAGCCGCGGATGGCTTCATTAGCGTGGATGAAGTGTTGAGTGTGGCAAATGTGGTAGATGCGGAAGCGACCGCGTGAAGTATTGACACCGGACTCAAATGTTGCTAGGGTTGCGTCACACGAAATATAAGGAGCACACATGGAGAAAAGGATCGTGCTTGTTGACGATGAACCTGCCGCTTTGCGAGTCCTCGTGAGAGCGGTGAAGCCTCTGGCACAGGCAGGGGGGATCCCGAATGAGTCGTTTGACGACCCCTTGCTGGCCACTGCGCGCATCACGCAGTTACTTCAGCAACAAGTGGTGGTTTTTCTCGTAACGGATTTCAACATGCCAAGTATGACGGGACTTCAACTGATTCAGGCAGTCCGCGGTCGCGAAAGCTACCACCGGCAATGTCAAGCGGTTGTTTTTTCCGCCGATTCGGGCGGAAGAAATCGAACCGACGTTGTCGCGGCCGGAGAAAAGTTTCTCGACAAGTTGACCGATCAGCCTGCGATCCTCAATCTGGTACGTGAGTTCATCGCATCCTGAACCACCGCATCTTTCACCCACCCCCTGTCCATCTGGATGGGGTTTTTTAAGCCTACGAAATTACGAATGACTCATACGAAAATACGAATTGGAAAATGATATGACACACAAAGACCCCGCATGGGGGTCTCTATGGATGGTGGACGGCAGAGGAGTCGAACCTCTGACCTTCACAATGTCAATGTGACGCTCTAACCAACTGAGCTAGCCGTCCGTTTGTTTGTATGAAAGTGCGATGATCGTATCGAAAATGACGCTTGCCGTCAACGACGGTCAGCTCTTCGACAAAAAAGGAAAAATATTCTAAGCTGCCTTCTGTCATTCCTGCGGAGGCAGGAATCCATCGGATGGATCCCCGTGTCTCCGCTTTGCTACGCACGAGGATGACAGAATCAAGCCAACTTATGTTCGATGAATTGAACACACGCGTCGCGCAACTTCTTTCCAAGATTGATGAGGCTTGGAAGATTTTGGCGTTGGAAACGGTCAAAAAAGAAATCGCGGCACTGGAGGTGGAAGCGTCAAAACCGGATTTTTGGTCTGATCCGGAACGAGCGCGTCGTGAGTCGCAAAAGCTCGCAGAGCTGCAAAAAGAATACGCAGGATGGAACGGATTGCGCGATGATGCGGAAGAGTTGCGCGATTTGATCGAACTGGCTCGCGAAGATACCAAGTCGCTGGATGCGGGAGACATCGAGAAGCGTTTGACGCAAATGGAAAAAAAGTATTTTGAGATGGAATTTGAGCTTCTGTTCTCCGGTGCGTACGATGCAAAAAATGCCATTGTGTCGGTTCACGCGGGCGCGGGCGGGACCGATGCGCAAGATTGGGCGGAGATGTTGCTGCGTATGTTGATTCGTTACGTGGAAAAAAAAGGTTGGAGGGTGCGTTTGGTGGATGAATCGCGCGGGGGAGAGGCAGGGATCAAGTCCGCGACGTTTTTTGTGACCGGACGATACGCATACGGTCACTTGAAAAGTGAGCACGGGGTGCATCGCCTTGTCCGTCAATCGCCATTTAACGCAGATGCGCTTCGTCAAACCTCGTTTGCATTGGTAGAAGTCATTCCGGAGATTGATGAGGAGGTGAATATCGAAATTGATGCAAAAGATTTACGCATTGATACATTTATGAGCGGCGGCAAAGGCGGGCAGTCCGTCAACACCACGTATTCCGCGGTTCGCATCGTCCATTTGCCCACCAAGATCACCGTGTCTTGTCAAAACGAACGTTCGCAAACGCAGAACAAAGAAACAGCGATGAAAATTTTGAAGTCGAAATTATTGAAATTAAAAGAAGAAGAATTGCAAAAAGAAAAACAGCAGTTGCGCGGAGAATATCAGAGCGCGGAGTGGGGCAATCAAATTCGATCGTATGTGCTTCATCCGTACAAGATGGTCAAGGATCACCGCACGGATGTGGAAACATCAGATCCGGACGCCGCTTTGAACGGGGAGCTTGATCCATTCGTGGAAGGATATTTGAGGTGGAAAGCGAAGGATCAAGATCGCGCCGCGGAATTGAATAAAGAATGACTCCCTCTGAAATAAAAAAAGTTTTGTCTGATCTTGGTGCGCGGCCAAACAAAAAACTTGGTCAACATTTTTTGATTGATAAAAATGTTTTGGCGACGATCGTCGAAACGGCGGCGATCAAACCCGGGGATCGCGTGTTGGAAGTTGGGCCAGGGCTGGGAGTTTTGACGAACGCGCTCATCAAGCAAGGCGCAGAAGTGACGGCGATCGAACGGGATCGGGGAATGGCGGAATATTTATCTGGTAGGGGCGAACCCATGCGTTCGCCCTCGGGCCGGCCGGAGGGCAGACACATGGGTCTGCCCCTACAGATCATCCACGGTGATGCGGCGAAACTTGATTGGCATGAGTTGATGGACGATCGTCCGTGGAAATTTATTTCTAATCTTCCCTATTCGATCACCTCGCTCGTGCTTCGCAAAGCACTGTGGACGGAAAATCCGCCGACGAAAATTGTTGTGCTTGTGCAAAGAGAGGTGGCGGAAAGGGCGGTGACGGTTGCCGTAGGGGCGGGTTTGAAACCCGCCCCTACCAGGAAAACATCCCTTCTGTCTCTCATGGTCGCTCTCGCATCCTCATCCGCACGCATCATTAAACGTGTTCCGCCCGGTGCTTTTTATCCTTCGCCAAAAGTTGAATCAGCGATTTTGGAAATCATTCCGATGACCGTAGAAGAACGTCAAAAAAAATGGGGGATGGATCCGGAAAAAATCATGGAGGTCGCAAAAAAAGGGTTTGCCCATCCGAGGAAATTCTTGTTTACAAATTTAGGTATTAAGTTTGACCTCCCCCTGATAAGGGGGATTGAGGGGGTTGGTGGTTTCAGTACTAAGATTCGCGCCGAAGATTTAAGCCCGGAAAACTGGGCAAAATTGGCGATTTTGATCAATGAAAATGCAATAGGATCTGGCTCTTGACGCCATTTCCGCTTTCCATTAAACTGCCCGCACGTCGCAAGACAAGTATTTTGACAACAGAAGAGTGATCGATTAGGTAAATAACCTGTTCAAATGGATCAGGAGCCCAGGGCTCTTGATTCATCTTTGATCCCGAAGTTTCCGCCAGGAGCTTCGTGGGTTCTTTTTGAGAGTTTGATCCTGGCTCAGGACGAATGTTGGCGGCGTGTCTAAGGCATGCAAGTCGAACGAGTTATTTTTTGTCGCAAGATGAGAAATAGCAAGTGGCAAACGGGTGCGTAACACATTGGTAACCTGCCTCGAAGTCGGGCACAACTCGCCGAAAGGTGAGCTAATTCCACGATGGACATGAGGGGACGCGAGTCATTCTCATGTAAAGTCGCAAGACGCTTCGAGAGGGGCCTATGGCCTATCAGCTAGTTGGTGAGGTAATGGCTCACCAAGGCTATGACGGGTAGGGGATGTGAGAGCATGATCCCCCTCACTGGAACTGAGACACTGTCCAGACACCTACGGGTGGCTGCAGTCGAGAATATTCCCCAATGGGCGAAAGCCTGAGGGAGCGACGCCGCGTGTGGGATGAAGGCCTTCGGGTCGTAAACCACTTTTGCCGAGGAAGAATCATGACGGTACTCGGAGAATAAGAGGTTGCTAACTCTGTGCCAGCAGCAGCGGTAATACAGAGACCTCAAACATTGTCCGGATTTATTGGGCGTAAAGGGTCCGCAGGTGGCCAGGTGCGTCATCGGTTAAATCTATCCGCTCAACGGATAAACCGCCGGTGATACGGCCAGGCTAGAGAGTGGGAGAGGCAAGCGGAATTACCGGTGTATTAGTAAAATGCGTTCATATCGGTAAGAACACCAAATGCGAAGGCAGCTTGCTGGAACACTTCTGACACTCAGGGACGAAAGCGTGGGGAGCGAATGAGATTAGATACCTCAGTAGTCCACGCCCTAAACGATGGATGCTAGATATCGGGAGTATCGACCCTCTCGGTGTCGTTTAAAATAGCTAACGCATTAAGCATCCCGCCTGGGAAGTACGGTCGCAAGACTAAAACTCAAAGGAATAGACGGGGACCCGCACAAGCGGAGGAGCATGTGGTTTAATTCGATGGTAAGCGAGGAACCTTACCTGGGTTTGAAATGTAGCTGCAAGCCACCGGAAACGGAGGCCGCCTTCGAGGGTGCTACACAGGTGCTGCATGGTTGCCGTCAGCTCGTGTCGTGAGATGTACCGTTAAGTCGGGTAACGAGCGCAACCCCTGTCCCGTGTTGTTTTTCACGGGAGACCGCCTCGGATAACGGGGAGGAAGGCAGGGACGACGTCAAATCAGCATGGCTCTTACATCCAGGGCCACACACGTGCTACAATGGCCGGAACAATGGGTTGCCAAGCCGCAAGGCGGAGCTAATCCCACCAACACCGGCCCCAGTTCGGATTGGGGGCTGCAATTCGCCCCCATGAAGCCGGATTCGCTAGTAAACGCGTATCAGCCACGGCGCGTTGAATACGTTCTCGGGTCTTGTACTCACCGCCCGTCAAGTCAAGAGAGTCGGAAATACCCGAAGGCTCCGATGAGGGGACGAAGGTAGAGCCGATAATAGGGACTAAGTCGTAACAAGGCATCCGTAGCGGAAGCTGCGGATGGATCACCTCCTTTCTAGGGAGTCATTATTCCGATGTTTTACATCGGACCAACGAAACCCAAGGTCGATTTTCCTTTCGCGCAAGCAAAAGGAGAGCGGCGTTTAAACGGTTCATGAATTCATATATGATTCGTGAAATACGTGAGCGCTTTAGGTTTAGAACAGGGGAAATATCTATCGATCACTTTTCTGCAGTCAAAACATCAAATGTAGGGGCGAGCCTTGTGCTCGCCCTTTTGGTGTCCCACGGAAGTTGTAATGTCCCTTTTGCGGGAAGTTAGAATGTCACATTTCTGATACGTCACGGGAGTCTTAGGCTCCCGTGTCACAATCAGAGAATGACTACTACACTTCTCGCTATGTCCAAACAAGACATCGAC
>JAUSEV010000020.1 GCA_030649995.1 Candidatus Uhrbacteria bacterium | reverse complement strand
GAGGCGGTGGCGGAACGATACGAGCGTACGAGGCAGTTTCAAGCCACCACGCGCTCCGCGCGTGCGATTAGTCGGTATCGGGGTTGCTTTCAAAATACATTCGAACTTTGTACAATGAATACCACCACATAAAAACGACAGGGTGAGCTGTCGTTTTTATGTGGTGGGCAGGCAAGGATTCGAACCGTGGAAGGCGTATGCCAGCAGATTTACAGTCTGCCCCGTTTGACCGCTTCGGTACCTGCCCACGTAAAAGCGCTGGAAGCGCTCACGTGGCACGGCCCTTTTCTGGCTGCGCCACGTGAGACCTTCAGGTCTTTTACGTGGAGCCGTTGACCGGGATTGAACCGGTGACCCCGACCTTACCATGGTCGTGCTCTACCAGCTGAGCTACAACGGCAAGAACGATTTTACTTTTCCATCGCTTCAATTTTTTCTTTCCAGCCTTGGAAACGATGTTGGTCATCGGCGAGAAGGCGTAAACGATCAAAGGATTTTCGCGCTTCTCCTCGATTGCCGGTGAGTATAGCAGCCTCCAAAGAAAGTTCAAGATATTTGATGCTTTTCGGTTCCAGGTCAGCCGCTCGTTTAGCGGAAGGCCATGCTTTTGCCGGTGTTTGCTGACCAAAATAGAAGCTTGCGAGTTCCGCATGTCGTACGGCATGGCGCGGATTCAATTCCACGGCTTTGAGCCGATAGTTTTCGGCGGCCACGAGATTTCCTCCGGCCTCGGCGATTTCGGCGAGTGCCGCATGGGTCGCGTCATCATTTTTATTGAGCTTGAATAAAAATTCAAACGTTTCTTTGGCTTGCGGGTAGAGTTTTTGTTTGAGATAGATTTGTCCCAAACCTTTGAACGCTTCGGCATGACGCGGATCAATGGATAACACTTCCAGAAAACGTTGTTCGGCGAGAGCCCACTTCAAATCGCGAATAAGCGACCGTCCCTCATCTAAAAGGGTTTTTATTTTTTCGCGAGTGGTTGGAGCGAGAGTCGTGAAAGGGCTTTTGACGTTTCGATACAAGGCCTCAAATGCTTGCAGCCGTTCATAGGTTCGGTGATAGGTTTGCAACGTTGCGTGCTTAATCCTGCGTCCAACGCGTTTGAGCGCTTCCGCTTGATCATCGCGCAAACGCGCAAAGCGACGCTCCAAAACTTCTTGGCGTTTTTGACGTTGCCGCTCCTCTTTGATGGACAGGGGATCTAACAGGCGCAGTTCTTTCCAGCGTTTGGCCAGAACCATCCCCGCGACGATGAAAGCGACGCCGCTTACGATGAAAGCGATGAGAGTGAACATGGAGAAAAAAATTACGCGGTTACGGCCGAGCGACACAAAAGCCCGAATGCCTGCGGATCAAGAGAGGCGTTCCCTACCAGAGCTCCGTCAATGTGGCTTGTGGAGAGATAGTCCGCGACGTTATGCGGATCAACGGAACCACCGTACAAGATACGAATGTTTTTTCCGGCTTTACCGAATTTTTTTTCGAGTATTTCTCGAATCCATTCATGCATATTTTTAGCGTCATGCGGTGAGCAGGGTGAGGCCTGTTTTCCGGTACTGATGGCCCAGATCGGTTCATAGGCGATCAGGGGAGCCGTTTCGCCATCTCCTTTGAGTCCCTTGACAGCGGATAAAAGTTGTCTTTTTACCACCTTGAGAGCTTCTCCCTTTTTATGTTCCGTGGCATTTTCCCCTACGCAGATGATGGGTTGAATCCCTGTTTTTTGAAGTGCCGAGGCTTTTTTTGCCACCATCTCATCGGTTTCTCCCAAAAAGAATCGTCGCTCACTGTGGCCAACCAAACAAAAAGCTACTTCAAATTCTTTGAGCATGGCCGGGGAGGTTTCCCCGGTAAAGGCACCCTCATTTTGCCAAAAGACGTTTTGCGCGCCGACGAGCGGAACGCTGGCGCGACCAATGGAGGAGCGCGCGGCCGCCAAAGAAACGTGCGGAATGGCGATGCCGATATCAATGTCTTTTGGCAAGCGCTCACGACGAAAGACGCGCATCCAAGCTCCGGCCTTCATGGGGCCGTAGTGCATTTTCCAATTGGCAATGATGATTTTGCGCATATTAGACTCGAAGAAGTTTTTTCAGATTCAGCGGTTTGTTAAACGGACCGATGATTCCCATGGCCAAACGTTCCGGACGAAAGAGGTGTTTGGCGATTTTTTGAATGTCCTTGGTCGTGACTCGGTCAATGTGGCGCAATCGTTCTTCCGGGGTGAGAAGTTTTTTTTGAAAAACCCACTGTTTGCCATACCAGCCGGCTTGGGTGGACGAATCTTCAAAAGCCAATGTGAGTTTTCCGCGCAGATGGTCTTTGGCGCGCTGTAGCTCATCGGTTCCAACCGGTTTTTGCGCCATGCGCATCATCTCTTGCCAGATCACGCGAATAGCATCCGGCACGCGAGTTTTTTTCAGTCCGGCTAAAATGCTAAAGATCCCCGTGTCTTCGTAGGATTCGTGATTGGCATGGATGGAATAGCATAACCCTCGACGTTCGCGTACTTGAATAAAAAGTCGTGAAGACATGGTTCCGCCCAAGATCGTGGCAAGCAGATTGATGGCGGGGATGCGGCTGTCTTCATAAGAGAGTCCGTGCACCGCCAACCCGAGTTGGACTTGTTCGGTTTTTTTTGCTTGAAAGGCCACGGGCTGTAGAAGTTTTGGCGGAGATAGAAACTTGGTGAAGGGCTGATCTTGCCGTTTTTTCGGTTCACGAATGGAGCCGAAAGTTTTTTGCAGGAGCGCGAGCGTTCCCGCAGGAAGTTTTCCTGCCACGACCACCGTCATGCGCGAGGGGATATAGTAACGGTCGCGATAGTCCACCAAATCTTTTCGCGGAACCGAACGAATCACCTCGCGCGGTCCGGCAATGTTCCATCCCAAAGTGTTACCGGGAAAAAGGGCGCCTTCCAACAGATCTTCAATGTGCATCCGAGGGTTGTCTTCATACATGTTGATCTCTTCCACGATGACTCCGCGTTCACGGTTGATTTCTTTTGGATCAAACTTCGAGTGCATGAGCATGTCAGATAAGAGATCAATGGCGAGCGTTGTTTTTGTCGCATCAATTTTAATGTAGTACGCGGTCATGTCCTTGCTGGTAAAGGCGTTAAATTCCGCGCCATAGCGATCCAGCTCTTTGGTGAGGGCGAGCGTGTTGGGTCGCCGTTTGGTACCCTTAAACATCAAATGCTCGATGAAGTGAGAAACGCCGTTGATGGATTTGTGTTCATAGCGAGAACCGACGCGCGTGAGAGCCATGAGCGTCATGGAATTTGTCCCTGTGTGCGGGATGAGAATCGCTTGCATGCCGTTTTTTAATTTGTGGGAAATGGGTTTCATAATCGCCTACGAAATTACGAATAGATACAAATAGAGGAATGCTGAATTTAGGCTTTGAGCTTTTGTGACAGCCAAGCGGGAATATCAGCAATTTTAAGACGTTCTTGGGACATGCTGTCGCGATCGCGGACGGTGACGGTTTGATCTTCTTTACTTTGATAGTCGAGCGTAAAACACCATGGCGTGCCAATTTCATCTTGGCGACGATAGCGTTTGCCGATAGAACCGGAATCATCGTATTCGACCACTACGCCGGATTCACGAAGCGTTTTGGTGAGGGTGTGTCCGATTTCCGCGAGACCGTCTTTTTTTTGCAATGGCAATATGGCGGCTTTGACCGGGGCAAGATGCGGCGGCAAGCGAAGCACCATGCGAGGCTCCTTGTCTCCCTCAGAAGAACCCCCTTTATCCCCCTTATCAGGGGGAAGGGAAGTCGGAGCTTCATCAATATCGAGATGTTCGATGAGTAAAAAGAGAAGCGTTCGCGTGAGTCCCCATGTCGGTTCAATCACGTGCGGAAGAAATCGTTCACCCGTTTCTTGATCAAACCAACGCAGATCTTCGCCGGAAAATTCTTGCTGACGCGAGAGATCCCAATCGGTGCGATAGGCAAGCCCTTGAAATTCTTTTTGTCCAAAGGGACCGAGATATTCCGTGTCTATGGAATGCTTGGAATAAAAAGCCCGCTCTTTTTCGTCCAGATCGCGGAACATGACGTTGGAGGATTTTAATTTCAGCACATCCGTGACCCAGCTTTTTTGTTCTTTGAGCCACAGGTCAAACATTTCATCCGCTTGTTTTGGATGGACAAAATATTCGATTTCCATAAGTTCAAATTCACGCGTGCGGAAAATGAAATTTCCCGGCGTGATTTCGTTGCGGAAAACCTTCCCGAGTTGCGCGATGCCGAACGGGAGTTTTTTACGCATGCTGTCGCGCACATTTTTCCACGCGGAAAACATCCCGCCGGCAGCCTCCGGACGCAAATAGGCGACCGCAGAGGTGTCCTCGGTCACGCCAACGAACGTCTTTAACATTTGTTGAAACAGCTTCATCTCCGTGAATTCACCGCCACACTTTGGACAGCGTAAATCTTTTGGATCAACAGGACGCTCCTTGTCATACCCGGGTTCGGCTTGCTTGGCTTCGAGTAAGTGATCGGCGCGAAAACGATGATGGCATTTTTTACACTCCACGAGCGGATCGGAAAAGTTTTGGACATGGCCCGAGGCTTCCCAGATTTTCGGGTGTTGGATGACGGGCGTTTCCAAACCCACAACGTCATCACGTCCATGCACGAACCGTTTCCACCACGCGTCGCGAATGTTATTTTTTAATTCAATGCCGTACGGGCCGTAATCCCAGGCGTTGGCAAAGCCTCCGTAGATTTCCGAATCCGGATAAATAAAACCCCGTCGTTTGCACAACGAGACCAGCAGATCCATTTTTTGTTCGGGAGAAATTGGCATAGGCGACGAAATTACGAACAAATCATACGAAAGTACGAAATTAAGTATTCAGGTGGTTTATTTATATTCGTATTTTCGTACATAATTCGTAATTTCGTCGCCTAAATAGTAAGGATTTCCTTTTCTTTTTCTTCGGCAAGTTTTGTGATTTTCGCGTTCCACTCGGCCGCAACTTTATCCAATTTTTCCAAATCGCGTCGTTCCTCATCTTCCGACAGACTCTTTTCTTTTTTATCCGCGTTTATGGCGCTCTTGATTTTTTCTCGCACATTACGAATGCCGATTTTGGCCGCTTCCTCTTTTTGATGCACCACCTTGACCAACTGTTTCCTGTTTTCTTCGGTCATGGGTGGTTGAATCAAACGGATCACGGTTCCGGTCACATTCGGCTGCATGCCGAGTGAGGCTTCGATTAAAGCTTTTTCAATGTCTTTGACGATGGATTTATCCCATGGCTCGATCTGAATGGTTTTTGCATCAGGGATATTAATGGTGGCGACGGATTTTAGATCCATCGGTTGGCCGTAGACTTCCACTTTCAGGTCTTCCACGAGCGCGCTCGAGGCGCGTCCGGTACGCAAACCTTGCAGTTCTTTTTGAAAATGTTCCAGCGCGCGTTGAAAGTCGGATTGATGTTCGTCAAGATGGCTCGGCATACAAAATCTAAGCCTGATCTTGTCATAGATCGGCTTTATCGTCAATCTTTTTTTACTTTGGTTTTGCCGCCGCGCCTAAAAAGAGAGCCGGTTCCGGCAAGGCGCTGTTGTACATGAGTGAGGAGATTCCGCGACCGGTCGGAGGTTTTTTTGGCGTCCAACTCGTGCCTTCATTGACGCTAAAAATAAGTGAGGTGTCGGAAGCATAAACCAAAATGCGTGGGTTTTTTGGATGGACGACGAGCGCTCGAATATCGGTCGTGCCGGGTGGCGTTGGCAAGATCAACGGTTTCCAATTGGCTCCGCCGTCATCGCTTCTTAGAATGCCGTATTTTGAGATCTGATAGACGCGATTGGCGACGATTGGGTCAATGACAACGCGCGTGGGTCGTCGAGCGGATTCAAAATCTTGAAACGGTTTGACGATGCGTTCCCAATGCGCGCCCGCATCCATCGTTTTTAAGATGCCGGAACCGGCTGTTGCGGCATAGAGTACGCGAGAATCGCGAGGATCAATGGCGATGTTATTGATGCGCGTTCCTTCCACGCGTTCGAGCGCGCGCCAAGTGTTGGCTCCGTCATCTGAACGAAAAATATCTCCTTCGCTCGTGCCGGCATACAAAATGCGCGGATTAAACCAGTCGATCGTCAGAGCCGTAAACACCTTGTCCAAGCGCGGATCGAAAAACACCTGGTTCCAATCGCGGCTGCAATTTTTGGTTTTGAAAATTTGATTGCTTTTGGCAGCATAGACCGTGCATTTGTCTTTTGGATCAACCACCACGGCATTGACGCGGCCGATCGTCAGCCCTTTGGCCGGAGACCATGATTCCCCGCCATCCAACGAATAGAGCAGTCCGTTTTCCACGGTACCCACATACACGGCACTCGGATCTTGCGGATCAGCGGCAATGGTTACGGTTCCCAAATCCGCCAGGCTGCCGAGCTTGGTGCCCAAGTTGAGAATTTTCAGTTGCTTCCATGTTGCTCCATTATCTCCGCTGCGAAAAATGCCGCCATCCAGAGCCACGGGTTTTGGATCAAGGCAGCCGGCTCCTAATAAGAGAAGAACGGATAGGGGAAGGAGTAATGCGTAATGCGTAATGCGTAATGGGGATTTCATAAATAGGAACAATCAAGAAATGAGGGGAGAGAGATGTTTTTTTTGATCGAGGAGGGAACGGAAGCCCATTCGAGGGCGAGGCGAGGAGAGAGCGAGGTGCCGATGAGTTGCCATGCGTGAGTCAGTCCTTGTCCCAATGATATCGCCTTTTGCGGGTTTGTCGCAAATAATTCCATGCACAATCGCATGAGAGATTGCAGGGCCTCGCGCCACGCTTGTTCGCTTTCTTCTTGCGCTTCGCAGGATTGAGAAAGTTTTTCCAGAGCCGCGCATGATACGCCGAGCGGGCTTTCAATCAACGTTGCACACAAGGAAGAAAAATTTTCCATGGCGTTTTTTTCTTGCGGTGGCATCCGTTTTGAAGGCATACGTTCAAATCGAATGGACACGAGGCGCGAACGCAAAGTGGCCGGTAAACGTTCTGGACATTCGGTGACAAAAAGATAGACGAGGGAAGGCGGCGGTTCTTCCACGCTCTTCAAAAGCGCGTTGGCGGATTCTTCGTTGAGTTGATCCGCTCGTTCAATCAACACCATCTGTTTCCCGCCACGCGCCGAGGTTAAAGATATGCGCTCGATCAGCTCGCGCGTTTGTTTGATGGAAATTTCTTTTGTCCCTTCTTCTCGTGTCAGGAGAATAAAATCAGGATGCGCCCGTAGAGGCAGCTCTTGCGGTTGATCTAAAATCGCCCGAACAAACCGCTCCGCCACCATGCGCTTTCCCACGCCATCCGGTCCATGAAAAAGATACCCATGCGCCGGATGTTCCGTTTGATGCGTGAGCACGCGCAAAATGGTTTCATGGCCTATGATGTCGGAGAAAAATGGATGGAGCATGGAGGGAGGATAGCATTCTTCGCCTCTTGACAAAAGTCCGTTTTTATGATTTCATTGCCATTAGCAAACTCGTGTGGGCTCCAAAGGAGGGCTCATTGATGCGTCCCAATTGAGGGACATTACACGAGGTGCCACATCAAAAAGTTCAACGTAAGAAGCAGGGTCGGATGGGGAACACACGTAGTGGAAACGATCGGCGATCTGGAGGAGATGGATTTCTTCCCGCCGATGACCGGTGAGCCCGCTCCCTTCGGGGTGATGGCTTTCCGGAGGATGCTCGAGGGAATCCGCGTTCCCAAAGAGCGTTCGTGTATCAACTCGCCGGGTTGGATCGGGGACATCCAGCTCATCGACTACAAGCGGGTCTGGGTCGAAGTCGAGTTCGCCGACGGAGACGCGACCAACTTCGATGCCTTCGACCCGTTTGAAACGCTGCCCCATGCGGACGATCAGGGTCGGGAGGAAGCCTTTCTCCTGAACCCGTTCGGCAAGCCCATCGGCTATGTGAAGCCGTGGGAAGGGGATTTGGCGGAAGAGAGCGAAAACCCGATGGATCGCATCCTCGCCCTCAAAGTCCCCAAGTTGCTTAAGTACGTCCTTTGGTATCGAGAAGGAAAATACGGGAAGCGGCGTGCCGGCCTCTTCATCATCGAAGGAAATAAGCCCTTCGAAAAGATGATCGAGGTCTACAAGTCGATCGACCCGGCCTTCTGCGGTCGTCTGCGCAAGTTCATCGCGGAGCGCAACCGCTCATCGAAATAATCTTCACCTCACCGCCTTTCGAACGAAGCCGCCACTCGGGCTTCCATCGAGGGCGGCTTTTTTTAGCTCGACCGGCATCTGTAATGATGAAGAAAAAAATTTTTCAAATCACACACATCAAACTCTAGCTATCATCAAAGTTTGATGTTGGAGAAAATTTTCTTTGTGTTTCCCCCCTTGTTGGATTTAAGAGTTTTTATTCTCTTTTAGAGTCAATACTCCGCAGCTTGCTGCGTGAGCCATTTGTCATCCTGAGTGAAGTCCGACGAAACGAAGGATCTTCGACCGATCGAATCCGGAGATTCTTCACTCCATAGAATTGCGTTCAGAATGACAGAGTTTTGATTTAGGATTGATACCCCGTCCGCTTGCGGCGGGGTAGTTCATTTTTTATCATCAGCTTGGTTCTACTGAATCACCATGAAGCATTGGAGAGCTCCACGGATACGGTTTGGAAAATTCTTTTTCTTTCATCGCGTAGTGGCGAAGCCAGTTGAGTAAAAAGGCCGTGGCGCGTACGTCTTCTTCGTTGTATTGCAAAATAGAATTAAGAATCGCGCGCTTTTTCGTCTTCCGCCATTTTTCGAATGCGACCACGGATTCGCCGCCGCCTTGCACATCACCCTTCCAATCAAACCCAAGAAATTTGCAGATTTTTTTCAAGCTATAAAAATAAAGTGGCAACACCACATGCTCACGTGTTTCTTCTTTGAGATCAATCATGCGTGATTTGAATTTTTCCAGCCACGGGTTGCCTTCGTCTCCATAACGCCGCGCCAGCACGGTCAATCGCGCGGATTCATAACTGGCGTAGTGATACACGGTGTAGGAAGCGGGGAGGGTCGGCAGCCATTTGAGAAAAGCTTTCCACATTTTTTTCTCGTCGGTGATTTTTTCGGCGACGAAGGAGATGTAGTAGGGGTGATTCGTCGGAATATGACCACCCATCCAAAATCCGTACAAATAATCCGTATCGGTCGGCGGGTGGCTTTCGATGTCAAAATGAATTTCCAATCCTTCGTGTTTGTCGGTAAATGTTTTGTGGATGATCACTCGTTCACCGCGTAAGGATTTGGCTTGTTGTTGAACGCGCCGGAGACCTCGCAAGGTGAGACCGGGAGCTTGTCCTTCCAGCGCTTCCGGATCAATGTCGGCGGCATCATCAATCGTGCGTATGCCGAGGGATCGCAAGGAGGCGAGCTTTCTTACATCAACGTTAAAGAGCAGGGCGATATCGTTTTTTTCATACGCGAGATTGAAACAGGCATCGCTCCATGGGGATTTATCTACGCAGGATTTTCGATACACCGGATCCGGGATTTCTCCGTCGCGGATACGTTCGATGTTTTCCCGCAACCTCTCAAATTCACTCAAAAATGTTTCAGCTTGAAACGGCATTCGGTCACCATCGCCATTCACGATCGCCGGTTCCGCCGGAAAACGTTTTTGGATGCGTTCGAGAAGCAGCGCGTAGAACGTGAGCTGCGCCATGTGTTCTTTTTTGATTTCATGCGCACGCTTAATATCGAGCGGCACGTAATACCAGTTGCCGAAGGCGCTTTTGCCTTCGCGACGTTCCAAAATATCCGGTCGGCCACGCCAATCGCCATCCATTAACCAGCCTTGATAGATCAGAGGCGCTCCTTCTTGCATAAGGGTCAGCGTCTTTTTGAAACCTTCTTCCCCGGAAGCGGCTTTGACCTCGCGCATGGCGCCGAAATATTTTTTGACAATCTGACGCTCATGTTCCAATCCGTCCGCCTGGCACATTTCTTCCATCGCCGATATGTGGCGTTTGAGTTTTTTGTCGCCAAAGCGTTCCCAATACGGCCAATGAGGACATTGGAGATAGCGATAAAAATCCGCGGCAGTCAAAAAATCCACGGTCATGGCAAATCAAGCGCCACCACGCGCTGTCCATCCAGCACGTATATTTTTTTATTGGCAACATCACCCACCACGTCGCGCGGGTTTTGAAATTCCGGGGAAATGATTTGCGCGATCAGCTGGCCGTCTTTGCGGATAACGATGATTCGTTTCTCGACAGGATCGGTCAATACTAAACGATCCGTATCAATGTCGGTCCAGATTCCTCCCGCGTTCGTGAGCGGCGGATCGATCGCGGGCAACGTCCACGGTTCTTCCACGCCGGAAAGATAGCGCGTGATTTTTCCATTCTTAAACGCCACGTAGACATTGGCATCAATGGCGATGGAGGAAGCCTCATTCAGATTATTCGTATTTTGTTTGAGATAGGGGCTTTCTTGCGCGAAGGCGTTTTCGGCTCGCGAATACTTCCACACCATGTTGCCGATGGGATCCAGAACGTACAGTCGTCGGTTATAGATGACCGTGGAGGTGAGGCTTTTGGCGCGTTTGACGGCCAATAAGAGTGGAGTGACGGTATCGTCGATCGGATTGATTGAAAACAGATCGCGCGTTTCCGTTAAGAGCAGAATCGAATCTTTATCGGTGGTCGCTGCGATAATCATCGGAGAAGAATCGGCGGTCGGGAGAGTGATGCGTTTTTGTTCGCGCGTGTCCGGATTGATGCGCCATAAAGCGCCGTTATTTTTGTCTGCGACGAATACTTGATGGTTCCAGAGAGTGATCGCGCGCAAATCTCCCCCGGTCGGCGCGGCGATTTCCGTGAGATGATCGATGACTTTTTCGTGTTTGAGTTTGTTTTGGATTTCTCGGATACCTTGCTGTAATTCGGCCTTGGCTTGCTTGCGCCCTTTTGTTTTTTCGTCGAGACTCCACAAGATATCGTTCGCTTCTTGGAGCAGGCGTCGCGCCTCTTGTTCGTTTCCATACACCAAATCCGCATCCGCGCGATTCTTTTTATCCAAGGCCTGGTCGCGCGCCATGTTCCACAAAGTTTGTTCGGCGGAAGCGCGGCGCGCATAGCGGTAAGAAAGCGTTCCACCAACGATAACTACGAGCGCGGCGACGCACAAAAAGATGGTGAATTTACGTTTTTTTGTCATAAAGGAACCGTGACCCGCGTGCAGGCTGCGCAAACTGGCCAGAGCCATCGGATCTTTTATGGATGCCGTTCTGTTTTTTTTCCAGGCACAGACATCTCGCCACAGCTGTGTCAGTCGAGTCGTGAGCCATAATAAATATCTTTTTTTCCTGTCTGCGAATTTTGAGGCATGCGTGAGCGGCATGCTTGGAGAAAGCATGGCTTGCGCCTCCTCCTCTTCTTGATGCATTTTCTTAATGGATTGAGTGCTTTTTTCTTGGAGGTGTTGAGGCATCGGTTCCGAGATTTTTGATGGCGCGGGAGACGATTGGGGGAGCGGGACATTTACCACAATAACACCGGCAAAGTCATCCGGGATGTTGCGTCCCTCGATATCTTGTTGAATTTCGAGAGCCGCGGTGACCGCCGGAAGGGTTGTGAGGCGAGGGACAAGATTGATTTCATCGCGGAGCCGTTCAAAATTCTGAGTTCCGAAAAAAAGGACGTCTCCTGGGTGAATATCGCCGCAAATAAGTGAAGCAAATGGTTTTTGAGGCATTACCTCGACGGGTTGTTCCAGGGATCCGAAAAGATCAAAGGTTCGAAATTGACCGTCCGGTTGTTTTTGTAAAAGGATATTGGTCAGTCGTCCGATGCCGGAGAGGCACACATGGCTTTCGGACAGTTCCACGACAAACATGTTTAGGCGATTCCACGCGATGGGGGTAGGTTCTTGTTGAATAAAATCTGTGACCGCATCGTTTAAGCGTTGAATCAATTTTTCGAATCGTGCCATCGGATCTCCTTCGAAGGCGGCCGTGAGGTGACGCGCTTGTTCCGCGGTGGCATTGATGACGTCTAACAGCTGTTCATACACGTACAGCGTGGAATTCATTTCTACGAGAATAAGCAGCGTGGTAGCCCGTTTATTTTTTGCCTCTGATTCATAGCGAAAAAGACCGATGATTTTTTCATCCATCGTGGATTTATTGACTTCGATTTCCGCGAGACGGAATTGATGCTCCATAGGGTCGAAATTCCACCATAGACTAGCAGTTAAAAGCTGAAAGCTTCAAGCTCGACTAAGAGGGGCTTGTCAAGGATTGTCCAATAGGTCAGGATACGGGGGTCATTATGCTTGAACACCTTTTTGGTTCTCGAACGAGAGTAAAATTGTTGAGTTTGTTTTTACGGCATCCGGATCAGTCCCTGTTTGTGCGGGAAATTACGCGGTTGATTGGGACACAAATCAACGCCGTTCGGCGAGAATTGGCCAATCTGGTTCGGCTCGGACTCCTCGAGGAGGTGGTGGTAAAGAAGGGTGATGAACGCACCCAGGGATTAAAGCGCAAGTATTATCAGATTCATCCAAAATTTCCTCTGCTCACGGAATTGAGTTCTTTGGTTTTGAGATCGCAGATTCTTCTCGAACGAAAATTGGATAAAGAAATTCTTCAGATGGGAGACGTTTATTATTTGGCGTTTTTAGGTTCTTTTTTGGGTACCACCCCCGCTCCGGTCGATCTCTTTATTATTGGCGAGATCAATAAAAAAACTTTGAACAAATTGATGGCGGCAAGCGAGCAAGAGCTGGGTTTTGAAATCAACTTCTCCCTGATGACCCCGGAGGAATATATTTATCGAAAAGATATTACCGATAAATTTTTGTATGCGATTTTGGAAGCGCCGAAAAATATCGTGGTGGATCGGTTACACGAGCTCTCGGCAAGAATCCTTTCTCCAAAGGTGTGACGCGCGCTTATGGCATGGTTTTTTTTAGATACGCATCGTCCTCATTATGCACGCGTGGGGTGGTTGCTTGATTCAGGCTCATCAAGGGTCAAGACGATCCGCGGTCGATCGCAAAAGCTCTGGACAGTGGTAGTCAAAGATTGGGCCAAGCGGGTCAAAACATTATCAGGGATTTGTGTTGTGGCCGGTCCTGGTTCGTTTTCCGCCGTGCGGATCGGAGTCCTCTACGCCAATTTATTGGCTCGTTTTCTCAAGAAACCTTTGGTAGGAGTTTCCGTGGAAGAAGCGAAATCTTTATCGCGTCTCGGTCGCGACTTGCGGCGACACATCCATCCAACCGTTTCTTATGTCGCGCCCGTGTATGACGCGGAACCGAATATCACCTTGCCACGAATCACTCATAACCTATGACGCTTAGGCGCATCTACGAAATCATTCCGGGCTTTTTGGTTTGGTTGACGTTGATTTTGTGCGTGGTTTTTTCTTTTGTTCGGCCTTTATGGATGATTTATTTTATTATTCTTTTTGATCTGTATTGGTTATTGCGCATTTTATATTTTCTCCCGTTTCTTCTCATTTCTTGGGTGCGGTATCGTCAGGCGTTGCGGCGCAACTGGCAGCAGGAAGCGGAACGATTGCCCGGATATGACAAGATCTACCATCTCGTATTTTTGCCTTTTTCAAAAGAGGATATTGGGGTTGTTCGAGAAACGCTCGAAAAACTCTCACGCACCACGTTGCCGGCCTCTCGGATGATCGTGGTCGTTGGGGGAGAGGGTCGATTTCCGGAACACGCGGAGCGCGTGATTTCCGCCATTCAATCGGAATTTTCTCAGACATTTAAAGCATTGTTCTTCACTGTTCATCCGCCGAATTTATCCGGAGAAATTATCGGCAAAGGATCCAATCTTGCGTGGATGGCGCGAGAAACGGTTCCCAAGGTTCTTGAAATGGGGTTTGAACCGGAACAAATTATTGTGTCTTCTCTTGATATTGATACGATGGTCCATCCTCAATATCTTTCCTGTTTGACCTGTTATTATTTAACCGTTTCGGAACCGACCAAAAGTTCCTATCAGCCGGTGGTGCTCTATAATAACAATCTTTGGGAATCTCCGGCGATGGTGCGCGTAGCCATGTTCGGTACAAGCTTTTGGCTCATGACAGAGCTTGCTCGGCCAGAAGGCATGATGACGTTTTCTTCCCACTCCATGAGTTTACGGATGTTGATGGATGTCGATTATTGGCAGAAAGACATTGTCTCGGAAGATTCCAGAATTTTTCTTCAGGGATTGGTGCATTATCATGGCGACTATCGAGTCACGGCCATTCCCTTGCCCGTATCCATGGATACGGTCATGACCGGCCGCTATTGGTCCGCTCTTCCCGCTTTGTATAAGCAATTGCGACGTTGGGCTTGGGGGGTGGAAAATTTTCCGTACATGGCCGAGGCGTTTTCACGGGATCGCCTGATGCCGTGGCGTATGAAAGTTGGTTGGTTATTCAAACAGTTGGAAGGGATGTACACATGGGCTACGGCTCCGCTTTTGATTTTTATTTTAGGTTATCTTCCGTTTTTGGTGGCTCCGGAATCTTTTCGTTCCTTTACCATTTTTCAAAATACGCCATTTACCCTGCAATGGTTGATGCGGCTTGCCATGATCGGTCTTTTTGTGTCCGCTGGTTTATCGCTGACCTTGTTACCTCCTCGTCCCACATCTTTATCACGACCCTACGCGTACGCCATTATTCTTTTGCAGTGGTTGTTGCTTCCCATTACGTTCGTATTGTTTGGAGCGATTCCCGCCATTGATGCGCAAACGCGGTTGATGATAGGCAAGCCGCTCGGATTTCACGTATCGCCGAAACGAAAAGTCTCTGGTTAGGGACAGATTGGCAATTTAGCAAAAAATTGATACAGTTGGCCTATATGAAAGATCATCAAAAAATACAATTTAATACCGAGGTGTGGCGGGAGAATGGTTTATATGTTTCGTATGTCCCGCAACTTGATCTCTCTTCTTGCGGTAAAACTCTTGCCGAGGCTAAAGCGAACATCAAAGTAGCCACCGAATTGTTTATTGAAGAAGCCGAAGCGTTGGGAACGCTGTCGGAGATTTTGGAAGAAGCGGGTTTCTCTTTTCACCATGGGTGGAAAGGGCCGGAGCTGGTTGCCGTGGAAAAAATGCAGCTAGCTTTTTAGATATGCCGAAAATAGTAGCGATTGGCTACGAGCGCTTAGTATGCATTTTTAAAAAAGAAGGCTTCGAGTATCAGCGCACCAGAGGAGATCATCTGGTCTATTCAAAATCTGGATGCTTGCGTCCGCTCGTCATCCCTATGTATTCGGCAGTTCCCGTCTTTATCATTAAAAATTTACTCCGTACAGCTCAAGTCAGCCGGGATAGATATTTTGAGCTGTTCACTGATTGTTAATGACCCCACTATTTTTTTTACATCACGTTCGTATTGTTTGGAGCGATTCCCGCCATTGATGCGCAAACGCGGCTCATGATCGGCAAGCCGCTCGGATTCCATGTGTCACCGAAACGAAAAATTTTGAAGGATGATGATCCTCATGCCATACTTGAATGAGATGTCTCTCCCTTCGCCCGATTTCTTAACCTGTCCGATACAGCCGCAACTTCCGGCGCCAACGGTTCCGCCGCCGCGATTGTTGTTGCCGCCGCGTCGGTACGTTCGGCGTTCCCGGTTTGTGATCGCGGCACTTTTTTTTATCGGCGTGTTCGGTCCGCTTGTTTTTGGCGGTGTGTGGGCCGGATGGTCAGCTTTTCATTTGCGGCTCATGTTGCAGTCTGTGAAGGAGCATGTGGCGGTCGGTGAGATTTTAGAGGCGCAGGGAAAACTCTACGAGGCAAATATTCAAGCGCAAGAAATACAGCGAGGATTGCGATTGACCGCCTTTTGGCGCGAGGCCCCGTGGATCGGAAAACGGTTGCGCGTTTTAGAACAGGCGGCGCAGGCGGGGCAGGCCACGATTCAGGGGTTTCAGGATTTGACGGCGGTCGCGGCATCGGTTCAACAGGCGTTTGTGAGCGTGAAAAAGGATGGTCCGTTATTTGAAACAGGCGTTTCTTCCACGCGTTCCTTTCATGATTTATCTCCTGACGATAAACGGGCGCTTTTGGGGCGACTCTCACAAACGTTATCGCAACTGCGTGTGGCCAGAGATAAATTAGCGATTGCGCTCCAAGCTTTGGAGCGGGTGAAGCAAGAAGAATCATGGTTGCCGTTCCGTTCGGTTTTGTCGTCGAATATGCAAGCGTTATCAACGCTCAAGCGTCAGATAGATGAGGGAGCGGCTTTGGCGGAAGTGTTTTTGCCGTTGCTTAATTCTGCACAGGAAAAAACCTATCTCGTGGTGTTGCAGAATGCGGATGAACTACGTCCGACCGGCGGTTTTATAGGAACGATCGGAACGGTGCGAGTCGCTTCCGGCGATATTCAACACATTAAATTTGAAGACGTGTATGCCGTTGACGGGCCGGTTCAAGAGACATGGAAGGATATTCCTCCGGAACCCTTAGCCAAGGGTCTTGGCGTTAAAGCCTGGTTTTTACGCGACAGTAATTGGTCGCCGGATTTTCCACAGACCGCAGAGCGTCTGATGGACGTGTATCTTCGTGAGCGCGCCATGGATTCACGATTTACGATTCACGATTTACGATTCGACGGGGTGATTGCTTTTGAGCCGAGATTTTTTGCCGACTTACTGCGCCTGACAGGTCCGATCACTGTGGAGGGAAAAACATTTACCGCCGATAATTTTTTTACACAATTGCAATACGACGTGGAGATCGGTTTTCGCGCCGATGGAACGCCAACGGCTCAACGCAAAGAGATCGTGGGCAAGGTGGGAGATGTGCTGCTTGATAATCTTTTTCATCAGCCATCCTCGCGCTGGCCGGCATTGTTGGAGATCATGACCAATGCTCTGGAACGAAAAGATCTTTTGGTGTATGTGCGCGATCCAAAAATTTTAGCTTTGCTTGACGCGCACGGGTGGAGCGGCCGCACGCGGGAAAGCCCCACGGATTATCTGTGGGTCGTTGATACAAACGTCGCCGCCTTCAAAACGGATGGGGTCATGGAAAAGCGACTCGCCTATACGCTTGACGCGAGTTCTCCCACGACCACTCTCTCGACCGTGACGCTTACCTATCGAAATACAAATCGGGTGATCAATTGGCGTTATACCCGCTATCGCGATTATGTTCGTGTGTATGTTCCGGAGGGAAGCGAGCTTCTATCCGTCGAAGGGGCGATGGAAGATGACATCACAAAAACCGGCTGGCAGGTGAAGCCGGGTCGAGTGGACGTGATGCGTGATTTGGGCAAAACCGTGTTTGGTACCTTCTGGTCGGTGGAACCCGGGGAAACCCGTCAATTAAAATTTACCTATCGCCTGCCTTTAGCAGGTGACAGGTTGCAGGTGACAGGTTACAGGCTTTTGGTTCAGAAGCAGCCGGGGGCTCGTATGGGTTTGACGTTAGACCTGATGTTCGGTAAGAAGGTTGTACAGGCGACACCCGGAGAGGATCCGAAAGAGTTTGGAGATACACGGTATCGAGTGAGTCTGCCGTTGGAGAAGGATCAGGAATTTAACATCAGGCTCTAGGTCATTAGGCGCTAGGTGACTAGCTAGAGCCTAGAGCCTAACATCTAGAGCCTCTGTAAATTATGTTCGGTAAAAAGATTGGTATTGATTTAGGGACCACGACGGTCTTGGTCTATATTCCAAAAAAAGGGATCGTTATTCATGAGCCATCGGTGGTGGCTATTTCTTTGATTGATAAAAAAGTTTTGGCTGTGGGGAAAGAAGCAAAAGACATGTTGGGTCGAACGCCGGAAAGCATCGTGGCTAAGCGACCGCTCAAAGACGGTGTCATTGCGGATTATCGAACCACCGAAGCCATGTTGCGGTATTTTATCAATAAGGCGCTTGGCGGCGTTCGTTTTTTTCGTCCGGAGGTGATGGTCGCCGTTCCCGGAGGAATCACCTCGACCGAGCGGCGCGCCGTAATTGATGCCACGCTCTCCGCCGGAGCCAAGGCCGCCTACATCATCAAAGAACCGGTGGTCGCGGCGATCGGCGCGGATATTCCCATCGGTTCCGCATCGGGCCACATGATTATTGATATCGGCGGAGGGACTTCGGAAATTGCCGTGATTTCTTTGGGAGGCATCGTTTCATCTTCTTCCGTACGGATTGGCGGCAATCGTTTTGACGCCGCCATTCAAGAGCACACGCGACGCAAATACGGATTGGCGATAGGGGAGCGGACAGCAGAGGATATTAAAATAAAAATCGGTTCGGCTCTCTACTTGGAAGAAAAATTGGATATGGAAGTCAAAGGCCGTGACATGGTAAGCGGGTTGCCTCGCATTGTCACCGTTTCGAGCGATGATGTGACGGATGCCATTCAACACGAACTTCAAGGCATCGTGGAAAAGATTAAAGATGTATTGCGAGGGACCCCGCCGGAACTTTCCGCAGATGTGATGCAAAAAGGGATGGTTCTGTCCGGCGGTTCCGCACAATTACGAAATCTCGATCGCTTGTTCGCGGAAGCGACGGGTGTTCCCGCGTTTGTCGCCGACAATCCACAACTTTGCGTGGCCAAAGGCACAGGCATTGCGCTCGAAAATTTGGAATCCTACAAACGCAGCATTTTTTCTTCGTAGTTCGATGAACTCACTATGACCCTGAATTAGTTTAATGGGTCATAATTTTTCACCACCTCATCCCATACCATCTTGGCCACATCATGCGCTTCGCCGTGGGAGGGGAATTGGTGCATGTCGATGTAGGGGAGGGTGTTGATTTCTAAAATGGCGGTTTGTTGTTCGCGATAGGAACGTGTGATGTCGGAACAGAGAAAATCAATGCCAACGAGATTGAGATCAAAAAGTTTGGCGATGCGCAAAAACAGTTCACGCGTTTCCGGATGAGTCGCGGATGTGCAGCCGATCACGTCGCATCCGCATGAGAGAATGGGTTTTTTGTGAAGAAAAATTTTTTGACTCGCGAGAGGAACAGAGTCAAACGTGAGGCCTTGATTTTTGAGATGTTGCGTGACCGCGTCATCCATCGGAATTTGGTGGAGGGTTGTATTTTTTTGGTCTGTCTCACCACGCCGCGGGTCAGCGTTCTTTTGACGGACGAGTTTTTGAATCGTAGAAGTCCCGTCGCCAACCACATTCGCGATTTCTTTTTGGCAGACGAGCGCCTCTTTTTGATTGATCACCGTGGCGCGATAGAGATTTCCCTCAACAAATTTTTCCATCACAAAAGCCGGTTGATATTGAAGCGCGATAGTGATGGCGTGATCAAGTTCCGCTTCATTCGTGACCGGACAGGTGAGATGATGGCTTAAAGATCCGGCAACGGGCTTTACGACGAGCGGAAAGCCCAGATGTTTGGCATACGCATGAGCGGATGAACGTCGATAAAACATCCGGCCTTGAGCGATCGGAAAGAAATTTTTTTCTAGAAAATTTTTGACGAAAATTTTATGATCAAAGTTTGAAGGAGGAACGCGCTCCACCAGAGGAACTCCTTGAAAGTCATGCCAGCGATTGTTTAAGAAAAAACGAAAATCATTGACGTGTTGACCGAGCAATTTCATGGCCTGCACTCGAATCCCGCGCCGTTTTGCTTCATCGAGAAAAATGAGACTGCGGTTCCGGATGGTTGAGGAGTCCGGAGGATCTACAAATCGGATGATGCCAACGCTTTTGAGTCCCATCACGATCAGATGCCAGAGAGGATCATGCGTCGCGTGTGTTTTGGCAAAGGGTTGAAAGAGAAAATTTTTTACGCGATAAAGGCCGCGGACGATCAGATCAATACCATATTCTATGTACAGATGAAGGTGCGTGGTGCGTTTGGTCGGCAGGCAGTTTGGACACCAATCAACCGGCATAGTGCCGGTACATTATCACGAATGGCGCGGAGCGATACGTCATTTTGTCAATCAGATAAACCCATGTTAGGCTTATCACGTTATGTATAAACATTTTCTTGATCGTTGGTTTCGGGGTTTGGTCGGATATGCGTTTGGGGTGCGTTTTTGGGACGGTTCGCTGAAAACGTATGGCGAAGGCGCTCCGGCATTTACCATCAGTATCAAAAAAGAATCGGTGTTGGGGGAGATCGCTCGCAATCTCTCGCTTGGATTTGGCGAAGCCTACATGCGAGGGGATATTGATGTGGAGGGATCAGTCCCTGACTTGGTCAAAATGTTTCATGGGACTGATCTTAAAAAAAGCTCGCTTTCGTTCGGAGCGAAAATCGCCAATTTTATTTTGCGTCAGCAGCATCGTGGCCGAGTAGGCCGCGCGCAAAAAAATGTTGAACATCACTACGATCTAGGCAATGATTTTTATGCCATGTGGCTGGGCAAGGAACGATTGTACTCCTGCGCGTACTTCCGATCGTCGCAAGATTCCATTGACACGGCTCAAGAACAAAAATTGGAACACATTTGTAAAAAACTCTTTTTGTCATCCGGAGAAACGTTGTTGGATATCGGTTGCGGTTGGGGAGCTCTGGTGATTCATGCGGCAAAAAAATATGGAGTCAAAGCTTACGGCATCACCCTCTCAAAGGGGCAATTTGAATATGCGAGTCAACGAGTGCGGGAGGAGGGGCTTACCGGTCAGATAACCATAGAGCTCGTGGATTATCGCGAGCTGATTCGTCGCGGACTCACGTTTGACAAAGTGGTTTCCGTCGGCATGTTTGAGCACGTTGGGCTCAAGCAGTATCCGGAATATTTTGTCGCGACCGACAAACTCATGAAGCTAGGAGGCGTTGGAGTTTTGCACACCATCGGAAAAATGCGGAGCGGGGCTTTTGATCCATGGATAGAAAAATATATTTTTCCCGGAGCGCACTTGCCCGGATTGGATGAAATCGCCACAACCCTCAATCGTTTTACGTTGCGTATCACAGACATCGAAAATTGGCGTTCGCATTATGCACTCACGCTTGACCATTGGCTGGAGGCGTTTGAGATGAACATCGAAAAAATTCGCGGGATGTATGGCGAGTCATTCGTGCGTATGTGGCGGCTCTATCTCGCCGGTTCATCCGCCGGATTCCGCTACGGCGATCTTGACTTGTGGCAGATTCAATTTACCAAAGGTTTACGAAATGATTTACCGATAACACGAGAGTATTTGTACCAAAAATAATTTTTTTTTATTTATTATGCATGCCAAATTTATCGTTTCTTGTTTAGGCTTATTGATGTTGGTGGGCGCGGGATGTCAGTCAACGCGATCATGGCAAGTCACTATACCGCGCGAGCCGGTTCCTCCTGTTGTGACATCTGAAGAAGCGGATGAGAATACAGATCGTTTAGATGACCTTGGTGGCCTGATTGATATGAGTGAAAATGGTTTTACTTTGGGGGCGAGAGCGATAAAGGGGAAGCAGGTGCAATTCAGAAATATCGGCAAAACAGAAATTTGGCCAGCCTCAAGTCCTCATCCATCACATACGGATTATGCAAAATTTGACGCCAAACGAGGCGTGAAGCCCGGAGAAAGTTATTATACTGTTTTTCCGGAAGCAAAAACCTATCGTTTTCACGACCATCTCAATCCCATCCGTCGCGGGGAATTGGTGGTGGAATAGAGAAGGGATTTGGTGCGGGATTTTTATCGCGCCAAAACTCGATCATCGTTTTGCTTGCCATTGCAAGCGTGCTAGCGCCAATGTTCTCAAACACTTGGCACGACAAAAATCCCGCACCAAATCCCCTTATAGGGATAGAAGTGTTTAGAGGAGGGTCCCAAGGAGTTCCAGTGCCTCCTCGCGCGTTTTTATTTTTCCTTCGTCGCGTGCGGTTTCGATTTCGGCGATGATTTGACCCATACGCGGTCCGGGTTTAATGCCGCGATCCATGAGATCGCGTCCTTGGATGAGCGGTTTTATCGGTGCTTCATCGAGTTTGAACTGTTCGATGGTGCGCGTAAAAATTTCGCCCGCCTCATACGGTTCCGAATCAGCCCCGGGAAGGCTTCGTCCGCGATGGTCTGCTTCGGCAGAGGCCAAGAGCACGCGCCAGGAAAGAGGATAGATTTTTTTCAGGAGTTTGCGCACGGCGTTGGCATACTGCTCATCATTGAGTTTGCCCTGTTCTTTTGCACGATAAAATGTTCCGGGTTTCAAATGTTGCATGGCACTCATAATGGCGCCATGTTCGATCGTTTCACCAAACATCCATTTTTTGCACAGCATACGCGTCGGTTCCTCGCCGGCTTCTTCGTGTCCAAGCGATCGAAGGCGCGGCACTCCGGCTTTTTCTCCCATCTTCGTCGTCGAAGGTTTGCCTAGATCGTGACACAGCGCGCCCAACATCACCTGAAGTTTTTCAGACGTTTCAGGTTTTACGTTCCACGTTTCACGTCTAATGATTTTTGCCGCTTGATCAACCACCATGAGCGTGTGAATCCACACGTCACCTTCCGGATGCCATTCCGGTTCTTGGGGCGTTTGTTTCAAAACAAAAAGTTCGGGATAGTCGCGTTCGATGATACCCAGTTCAAACATCATTTGTAATCCGAGCGATGGTCGTTCTGCTTTAAGCAGGAGTTTGCGGATTTCTTCTGTCACGCGTTCCGGTGAGAGTTCTGCAAGATCGCCGCGCTCGATCATGATGCGCATCAAATCAAAACTTTCAGGCTCGACCGTCAATTGAAGCCGAGCCGTGAGTTGTACCGCGCGATACACGCGCAACGGATCATCTTGAAATGTTTTTTGATCGGTGACGCGCAGGATTTTTCTGTCGAGATCGGATCGCCCATCAAACGGATCAATCACCTCACCGGTCATCGGATCAGCCAAGATCGAGTTGATCGTAAAGTCGCGTCGCCGCGCAGCGTCTTCGACGCTCATCGTCGGATCACCTTCGACGGTAAAGCCTTTGTGGCCCGTTCCCGTTTTTGAATCACGGCGAGGGATGGAGATTTCAAACTCAAATCCGTCATCGAAAGTCACATGAAAAATACCAAACGATCGTCCGATCAAATTTAATTTTTTCGGATAGAGTTTTTCCAGCAACGCTTGTAAGTCATCCACCGGAACGCCGTACACCTCCATGTCCAGATCATCTGACGTGATGTTCAAGAGTGCATCACGGACAAAACCGCCGACGATAAGAGCGCGAGGAGGTAATGCGTAATGGGTAATGCGTAATGAGGAAACCGCGGAAGCCAAATTCTGCGCAGCTTCAAGAAGCTGCGGGTTTTGGGATTGGAAGATTGACAGAGAGTTCATTCCATGATAGTAAAGGGATACAACCGAAGAGACAAGAGGAGAAATCATGGTGATTTACAGAGAGGACAATCATTCAGATGTGGCAACGAATCGCGTGACCTATACGGCGGGGGTTCGTCCGAAGCTGGAAACCAAATTTTTTTTGCACGCGGGGTTGGCGCCACAGGACATGGCGATCGAATTGACGACGCTCTTCCATGTCGGGTTCGCTCTCTACGATACAGGCCACCTTTTGGGCGGACTCCACTTCCAGTTCGAGGATCGTATGCCGTTTCGCGTCGTGCACGGGGATTTCGTCATTCACTTCGATTTCTTCCTCGTGAGGAATTACAGCCTGAAAGATGTCTTCTCGGCGGCGGTTTCCATGCGTATGGCGGAGCAGGCTTCGTTGAAGGTGGGACTGAACGATCTGAATCCCGAAGAGGTGAGTTTCGAAATTCAGATCGGCTACTTCACCACCAAGGTGCTAGTTCCTCGCAGGTCCGTCGTCGAGTACCTCGAATTTTCCGACGAAGAGTAGCCTCGTCATCCCAACGTCCTTTCTCAACACCTCTTCCGCGAGTTCATCCTCGCGGAATTTTTTTATCCTGCTACCATCTTTTTGCGGTCGCGCAAAGATGGTAGTAGATTTCCACACAAGGTTTTTTCTATTTGTTGTTTGAGTTCTTCTAAGCCTGCGCCTGTCATGGCTGAAACAACCACCGGTGACCAATTTTGATAGTCTGTTTTGAGTCCGTGCTCAAGTTTTCGTATTTTTGTGGAAATTCGTAATTTCGTAGACCATAGATCCATTTTGTTGAATACGTAGATTTTTGGCGTTCGTGATACGCCGAGTTGTTCGAGAATGGTCTCGACTTCTTGAATTTTGTCTCGCATGTACGGATCACTCGCGTCAATCACATGGAGAATCAAATCCGCATCGATCGTTTCATCAAGCGTTGATCGAAAAGCGTCGATCAGTTGCGGCGGGAGGTCTTGGATAAAGCCAATCGTATCCGATAATAGTAGGGGCGAACCCATGCGTTCGCCCTCCGGTTGTTTCATCCACATTTTTCCAACCCGCGTGTCCAGTGTCGCGAATAATTCATTCGCGACATAAGCTTTTTTATTTGTCAACGCATTTAAGAGTGATGACTTTCCCGCGTTTGTATATCCAACGATGGACACCGTTTTCAGTCCAAGACGGTCACGACGTTGGCGATGATTGAGTCGCGAGCGGGCGATGCGCTCTAAATCTTTTTTGACTTGCTTTTCTTGTTCTGCCAAATGTCGCTTCATGATTTCAGTGTTGGTTTCGCCCAGTCCTCGCGTTCCAATGCCGCCGGTTTGTTGCATCATCTCCATACCCATGCCGAAAATGCGCGGACCCATGTGATGGATGGCCGCGAGTTTGATTTGGAGTTTCGCTTCCGCGGTTTTTGCGTGTTTGGAAAAAATTTTCAAAATGAGATCCACGCGATCCCACACGGCCATGTGATGTGCACGCAATTTTTGTTCGATCTCAAAAAGTTGTTTTGGTTTAAGCAGATTGTTTACAATCAAAAGCTCGGCCTTTAATTCTTGGCCGAGACGAATGATCTCTTCAAGTTTTCCGGATCCGATGTATGTGCGGTAATCCGGAACGCTGCGCTTTTGAATCAGTTTGACGACCGTGATGCCGCCGTAGGTATTGGTGAGCGATTCAAGTTCGAGCAACCTTCGCTTCGCCATGGCCTCGTTGATCTTTGGCCCGACGATATCAATCAAAATGGCGCGAGGGGTGAGGGAAAGAGGCATGAAGGAAGTTATCTCAATGTTTGAAGCCGTTTTATCACCTCCAAAATATCCTCCTTCATCAAATCCGCGCGCAGTTCTTTTTTTATAAGTGTTTGTGTGTCAGGAGAAAGTTTTTGTTTTAAAACGTGAGCCAATTCGGCCGACATGACGAGGTAAATCGCGCGCGCATGGTTTGTGGAGATGAGGGACGTGAGATGTTCTGCCGTCATTTTTACAAAGTGATGCAAGCGATCATCATCAGACGGTTCCGGACTGCTGCCGGAATCGTGATCGGTGTTGACGAAAGACGTTTCGTTATCTGTTTTTCGTTCGCGTGGGAGAGAGAACGTATCTTTTTGTTCAAGCGTTGTTTGATGAGCCAGCCAAAATTGGGCGTGAATATGATCAGCGAGCACGATGAGCGTTGGTTCGGAAAAATGTTGGAGTTGTTCAGGGAGAAACATAGTGATGTTCAAGGCAGCGCGCTTCATAAGTCACATTTGATTGTGAACCTTCGATGAGAATCACCGGATCATTGGCCGCGACCGGTTGACCATTGCGCAGACGTTGAGTGCGCGTGGCATTGTAATGGCGACAGACGGCGCAAACGGCACGCAATCGTTGCACCATGGTTTCCGGCAAAGCCATAATAGCATGAGCCGCCGGAAACATCTTGCCGCGAAAATCCGTGTCCAATCCGGAGATGAGAATGGTTTTTCCCAGTCGCAGTTGCTGTTCGAGCAGAGGCGCAACATCGGCGGAGAAAAGTTCGAATTCATCCAACCCGATCACGTCAAAATTTTCCATCGTCTCGGTCATCGAATCCGGACGTTGAATATCGATAGCTACCGCTTCATGTAAAAGACCGGAACGTGACTGGACTGTTGGCGTACGCGTATCCAGCGAAGGACGCAAGCAAACCGTGGGAATTTTTTGTTCGTGAAAAATTTGCAAATGTCGCACCAACTCCAAAGTTTTTCCGCACGCCATGGGGCCGGTAAAAAAGGTGATGGAGCCTTGGCGCAGGATGGGGGTCGTGAGTGACATCATGCTGTTTACTGCGCGGTGATTAACACCCCGGCAAAATCATCATCTTTTTTGTATTGAGCCAGACGTTTCGCCGCATCTCCGAGAAGGGTTGGGTTTTTAATGACTTTTCGCAGGAGATTCAGTCGCTGTAAGGAGGTTTGACCTTGGGCTAAAATAGACGCGAGTATTTTTGTATCCGTTTTGCCGGTTTCCGCGTTTTCCAATTTGTCCATCGCGTCGCTCACGATCAGCAATTCTTCTCCCGGTTCAAGACGGACGATCACAAGAGACGGTTCGGTTGAGGCGCGGCTACCTCCCAATGCTCCCGTGATCGTTGCTCGTAATTGAGCATAATTCATGGGTCGCCCGGATACCATGATTCTTTTTCTCGGATCTTGTTGGATTTCCGCCAGATCTTCCGGTTGCAGACGCTTTTGATTGAGAAGCGCATTCATCAAAGAATCGTCTTGGGTGATCTGACGGATTTCGCCTTTCCCGGATCGGATATACGCCGGACTGTCACCGAGGCTTGCAAGAATGGCAAAGCGCGCGCCGTTTTGGGCTTCGTGGATCAAAAAAACATCGGCGGTTGTGATGCCGCCACTTTCCGCAACCTTTGTTTCTAAACCGCGCATCGCTTCGATAGCGGCCCAAGCGCTGTTGGCGATTCGAGGATCTTCCAACATGGCCATAGGGAGCATCTCGCGGATATCCGGGCACCCGGCTTTTGGGACCGCATTTTTTCCGAATTTTGTTTCTTGATGAGCAAGGATTTTGCGTTCCGCTTCTTGCGCGGTAAGCGTGAGAGATTGCGCCAAAGCTTTTTTTAATGCGTCATTTGCATTTTGTACGGCTGCTTCGCTGGCTTCCGCGCCATTGGCCTCGCCACCAGCTCCATCGGCTAAAATGCCGCCAAGTTTGATGCATCCTCGCGGATCTCGAACCGGAAAAACCAAAGCGTTATCTTCGTTCGGTTCATCTGTTCTTCGATCCGCCTTTTTTTCCATACTCATCGCGACACCAAGCCTTTCAAATCCGGGGATTGCAAAAGCCGGCACCATGTTTTCCATTTGATTGCGTCGCGTCCATGTAAGTGCCCGCTCTATCAGTGGCGCGGTTTGCCGTTTCGCGAGGGCTTCAGCCGGAAGAGGAGGGGGTTGAACTTTACGTTTCGTCACCTCTCGAGGTATTGGCGGAGGGACTGATACGGAGCGCAGGGTAGGTCCTTCTATACTCATAACTGATGAGAAAATAACAGAAAAATATCATGGTTGTCAATTTTTTAGGGGAAGTCAGACCACCTCTTGACAGATCGCGTGTTTGTGTTAAGGTCAAAAGGCGAAAGGAAGGTGACCTGATGTCCACGACCAATCGATTGGCGACCGTGTACCAGGTCGCCGAAGCTTTCATCATGATGATCCTCGGGTTCCGGGAGCTCGAGGACAGAGACGACGAACTCTACATCACGCTCGAGACCTCGTCAGGGTTCGAACCCAAAGCTCTGGAGTGGAGGGTCGGAATCGACATCTACCTCCATCCGGATAAGCATGGAACCATCTATCTTTTGCAGGGTGAGTTCCGGCATGTGGTGTCGAATTTTGAAAAAACTTTGCACACCTACAAGATTCTTCTTACGGCTGATACGATCGAGACTCGTAGGTTTCTCGCGGTCGAAAGCGACGGTTGCGTAAAGAATGTTTCGCACATCGAATTGCTCACGGTTCGCCTGGGCAGCTCTCGTCGCATCGACAGAGGATTGGTCAAGAACGAAACTTCGTCGGTTCCTCGCTCCTCTCTCTAGAGTCCCTCACCGGGGCTTTTTTCTTTCCGAACCTTGCATCATCGCCCGTTGAGAATCCATTCTCGACGGGCGTTTTTTTATTTAACGATGCAGTGTCTTGCAAAGTCCATCTGTCGGGCTCACGGCTATGTCCCACGGAAGTTGTAATGTCCCTTTTGCGGGAAGTTAGAATGTCACATTTCTGATACGTCACGGGAGTCTTAGGCTCCCGTGTCACAATCAGAGAATGACTACTACACTTCTCGCTATGTCCAAACAAGACATCGACC
>JAUSEV010000019.1 GCA_030649995.1 Candidatus Uhrbacteria bacterium | reverse complement strand
GAGCTAATAGACATTTCGTGTTGGTGATTTAGTTGTTTTTCTTGTAGATGTAGCTCCGTTCTGAAATAATTAGGGAATATGATCCCTAATCGTCACAAAAAAACATTGCCCGACCTGTCACAAGTCGATGAGTAAATGGGGAAAGACGGCTGCAGGTTCGACACGTTGGTTCTGCAAATATTGTCGAATTTCAGGAACACGAAAACGCAAAGACAACCGTGAACGCGAACGGTTGTTTTTGTTTGTGAGGTGGCTCACCACGAAAACGACCTTGCAAGCATTAACGACCAATCAACACATCACGGTGAAAACACTTTTCCGGTGGTTCACGCCATTCTGGCTTCGTCCACCAGTACCGCGTCTTGAATCGAGTGTCCGTGTCCTTGTCCTCGACGCCACTTCCGTCGTCCCACGACAATGCATGTTGCTTATTGCCGGAGACGGAGATCGTCTTCGTCCTGTTTCTTGGATGCCTGCCCCTCGGGAATGCTATACGTCTTGGACGATGTTTCTTGCGGAGCTGCAGAAGGTCTTTGAACCTTCCTTTGTCGTTTGTGACGGCCAAAGAGGCATGTTAAAGGCGATTCATGAGATTTGGCCTCATACGAAGATTCAGCGCTGTCTCATCCATGTCATGCGTCAGGCATGCGGTTGGCTCACACAGAATCCAAAAACAAAAGCGGGACGAGAACTTCTTATTCTCGTCCGATGCCTGTCTGATATCCGTACCAAACGACAAAAGCGACGGTGGATCCGAGCTTTCCGTTATTGGAACCGTCGGCACACCACATTCCTCAAAGAACGGACATATAGTTTCAGTGGAAGATGGTGGTATACGCATCGCAAACTTCGAGGCACACGCTCTCTTCTGCGCAACGCCATCCCGGACCTTTTTCGGTTTGTGACGGATCCATCTGTCCCAAGAACTTCCAATCATGTTGAGGGCGGACTCAACAGCCGCCTCAAAGAATTGTTTCGATGTCATCGTGGAATTTCAACCACCAAAAAGCTGGCTCTCGCCAGCTGGTATTTGGCTCTCCGACAGGGACAAAAACCAACACGAAATGTCTATTAGCTCCGTTTTGTCAAATATAATGACAGGTCAATCCTCCTCACGCACCTATACAAAAACCCCGCTCCGATGTTTCTCGAAGCGAGGTTTTAGCCAAGCGTTTTTTTTATTGCGAGGCGCTGATCACCTTGCTCAATTCTGCCGCAGAAGCGGAAACGGTGATACGGCTGCTCGTGGTATCACGGTTGATTTGATACCCCGTATCATAATCCGAACAGCTGGTATATTTTGCGCCGGTAGCCGAAGGATCAAATGGCAGCGAGGACAGGAACGTGGGCACGATGCAACCGCAAACGTCATAGCCACCACTGGACTTCATGGCTGTTGATGTTACGGGAACCGCGCCCGCGGCACAGGTAAAGACTCCTGCGTTGTCAGCGGCATTCTGTTGAATGGCGCTTAAGATAGTATTCACATGCGTGGAACGGGTGGAATTCCTCGCTTGCGAAAATTGACGAGCCGGATTCAGGGCCACGATCACCGCCGCTGCCAAGATGGCAATGATGGCAATCACGATTAAAAGCTCAATAAGCGTAAACCCGGCGAATGATCTTTTCTTCATAGAGAAAAAATAATTAAAAAATAAGTTTATCCACAAGGATACATGATACTACAAGAGTGATTTTTTGTCTCTTTTTTATGGAAAACTCGCCACTTCTTGCCAAGATGCGATCTGTGGAGGAACGAGTGCCGAAAGCCTGACTTGCAAACGCGAGGTCTGCATACCAACTGTCGCCTCACTTTTTAACACCCATGTTCCGGCGCCAACCTCCACCGGACGAACGGTGCAAGGCGTGATTGCGCCTGTGTAAACCTCTCCCCCTCCATACCCAGGATTTCTTCCAAGCGCATTCATGGCATGCTCCATGCAAGCCACGGCTCCGGCTTCCGCCACTTTCTTATTTCGTGAAGCGATTGACCGCTGCTCAATTTGTATAAAGGCCGCACTGCTTGCGACGACCAGACGTAAAACGATGACGGACAAAACTAAAACGGTTAATAACAAAGCTGATCCGGAACGGGCTCGTCGAGGAAACAAATTCTTGAAAAAAAACATACAATCAACGAGGGATGGTTATGGTCTGCGTCATGGTGAGGGGTGGTTGCAGAGCGGTATTTTGACGTATTCTGCCGACCGCCTCAATCCGTACTTGTGGTGGCGTTGCCGTCAGACGCGTAAAGATCAGCGAGGTGATTTGTATCTCTCGAGAGGTGAGCGAAACGGCGGCGCCGACTCCTTGGCTGATCGTGATGGTTCCACTCGTCGAAGTGATGGTGGTTGGATTCTCCGCAGCGCCACTCATGGTGAGAACAAGGGAACTGCTCGTGGTCGCCACAGATGGAATGAAGATATCATCGGCCGCACGGATGCGAGAAGTGATGCGTGTCATGGCAAAACGCATGTTTTCTTCCAGAATAAAATTTGACTGCAGTTTTGTGCGTGTCATAAACAAAGAACGCGCCAAGAGCGCAGCGTTTCCGATGAACAACGCCAACAAAAAAGCGTACAAAACCGTCTCGAGAAGCGTAAAACCACTGGGCCGACGAAAAGTCATAGGCTATTGCGAAGTAATAATTCGCAGGGCGTCATTCGAACGAACGGCGACATAAATGATATTGTTTTCAAACGCGATGTCGCTTGCTATTTGCGAAAAATTCAAACCGACCTCATACACGAGGTTGGCCGGATCCGTCACATCAAAAATCTGGAATTCCTCATTTGAATTTCCGGTACCCGAAAAAACCAAATTGTCTGCCGCAAAAACCGTATTCACATCATCAGCAAAATTACGTGAACCGAGAAAAATCGGGGCATCCGGATTTGAAACATCGTAAATCGCCAACTCATGATGAGTCAGATGGTTGCCGCCAACCGTGCGCGTGATGTATGCATGATGATCTTGGACGTTCACGTAGATGCCGGTGCCATTTTCGCTGTCGCCAAGGATATCGATCGTGGCCGTGAGAGCCGGGAAGAGCGGGTCGTTGACATTCATGACCATCAATTCGCCGCTATCTTTGGCCGTTGCCAAAAAAAGACGGTTTTGAAAAATCGTTATGTCTCCCACATCCTCTCCGACCTCGATGGATCCCTTGAGGGAAGGATTGACCGGGTCGCTCGCATCAACCACAAAAAATTCCGGTCCTGACGCTTGAAAAGTTCCAATGTACGCGGTGGTTCCGCTCGCGGCCACGCTTAAGCCTTCTTCGTCGTTGCCGGTCAAACGCAATGAGCTCACCAACTGCGGCGCGCTTGGATTTGAAATATCAATGATTTGGAGTTGCGCGGTTTTATCGCTATTGGCGACATAGGCGTAATTTCCGGAAATGGCCACGGCTTGTAAACCCGGTCCGGTATTCAAACTTCCTTTCTCAATCGGGTGCGTTCCATCGGTGGCATCCACAATATAAAAATCATTTTTCTTGCTGTCCGACGCGGTCGCGGTGAGATACACGATCTTTGATCGAACCGCGAGCGCGGTGGCGGAATTCCCCGGTCCCACATCCATCGAACCGAGGGTTTGAGGATTTTGCCAATTCCCCGATAACAGATTCGATCCTCCTGTCGTAATATTTCTCCAGTCGGCTAACATGGTCGTGAGGGTCACGCTCTTCATGCGTGCGTCAGGTTCCATCCATCGAACATTGACCGCCACCTGTCGTTCGTTGGGAGTGATCTCACTCACGGTGATGGCGCGAATAAAACCGGCAACCGTATCCGACGTTCCCTGAAATCCCCATGTGTTGGACGCGAGAGTAAGCCCATGATCACCAACGGCGAGCGCCGTCCAATCACGATCGCGAATTCCGCGGGCCGCTTCCAGCCCTTCTTGCGCGAGTGACAAACCTTGATCCAAGCTCCCTTCTCGAGAGGATCGGCCAACCAGATTGTGCAAAAATGGCACCAATGAACTTACGATCACCGCAAACAAAGCCGCAGCCACCACCACTTCCAAAATGGATTGAGCCGGGGCAAGACAAAATCGTCGAGTCATCCTTTTCATATCTCAAGGAGCTTCTACCATTCCAGCCTCATTCACCGTGATCACGGCCGTTTGAGAATCAATTTTGATCATCACCGTTCCAGAAGCCGTCGGAACGCCTTCGGGACGGCGAAAATTTATTTCGCTCGCTCCGGAAAGGGTGATCGACGGATCAATCGTGGTGGCACGATCAAATCCCGATACGCGAGCGGCATACCCATCGCCCTGAAAACGAACGATGAGATGCGGGAAAAACGCCACCCCCCAGTTCGCATCTCGCGTTCCGGAGATCGTATCATCTCGCGCAAATTCCAATTCATGACGCACCGCTTCTCGCGTCTCCCGCATGCTACTCAATCGAACGACCTGGTTGCTTAAAGCCCACACCGCCGTCGTCAATAACAAAACAGAGAGACTGATCCCCAACATCATTTCCAACAAAGTAAATCCTTGAGAGATCCGCCGCGCACAAATCGCCTTTTTCATAAGTCTCTATTGAGCGATGTTTTGGGTCAATTGATAAATCGGCGTGATGATGGACAGCGCGACAAATCCAACCAGCAATCCAACAAAAATCAACACGAGAGGCTCAATCAACGTTGTCAACCGCCCGGTCATGGTTTTGACCTCCTGTTCGGTAAATTCGGCGAGAGCCAACAAACTTTGCGGCAGGCTTCCGGTGCGCTCTCCCACCGCGATCATCGTCACCGCGGTGCGAGAAAACAGATGTGGATGTTTGATAATATCATGACCGATCGTTTCTCCGCGTTCCACGGAAGTGGCGATTTCTTCGAACTCACGTTGATAAATAAGATTGGTCATGGAATGAGCGGTGACGCGTAAAGCCGGTACAACTTTGACTCCGCTCGTGAGGAGCGTTCCCAAAATACGCGCGCATTGAGCAATTTGTAATTCTCGAGAGAGAAATCCGAGAATGGGAACGGAAAGAATCACTCGATGCACAAAAAAACGAACGCGAAAAAAATAATGATACAGCGCCCAGAAACCGACCAAAATAATCAATAATCCAATCACAAACCACAACCAAAATCGCTGTAAAATTCCGGCGGAGGCTATAAGAAAACGGGTAGTGGGCGGCAGAGTGACTTGCAAAGAGGAAAAAAGCGGCAAGAGCTGTGGCAATAAAAAAAAGGCTAAATAAATGGCCACGCCGATCGCTCCCAAAAAAATAATGGCCGGATAGAGCAGCGCCGACTCCACTCGACCACGAATCTCTTGCGCTTGCTCCATCTGAAGAGCGAGATATTGCAAAGAAGCGGTCAGCGTTCCCGATGCTTCGCCCACGCTTATGATGTTGATGAAGAATGGATCAAACAAATGAGGAAATTTTGCCAAAGAGACGTGCAGCGGCCGACCGTTGGATAAATCCGCGACAGCGGCGACAATAATCGCTCGGACCGTTTTAGAGGCGGTCTGCTCCCCGATCGCTTCCAACGCTTCGCGTAAGGGAATACCCGCTTGCAACATCACGTCCAAATGTTTTAAAAATAAAATCTTCTCCTGAACCCCGATATGCATAAATCGAGGCGCAGCATTTTTTGCGTTTAGCAAAGGTGATGACGCCATATGTTGGGACTCGCCTTAATCCTTAATAACGCGAATCAATTCCGCGAGCGAAGTCATTCCTGTCATGACTTTTTGAAGCCCATCATCAAACATGGTCGTCATCCCCTCTTCGCGCGCCACCGTACGGATCTCTTCCGCATTAGCCCGACGCATAACGAGCGGACGAATTTTTTCGCTCATTTCCAAAACTTCGTAAATGCCGATGCGCTTGGTATATCCGCTGTGCGCGCAATGATCACACCCTCCCGGACGCCACACCTGTTTTAATGAACGCAAACGCTCTTCGGAAATACTGCCGGAGAGAGCCATGCGTTCTTCGGCAGAGAGCGTTGCTGACACACGACAATCCACACATAACTTTCGAACCAATCGTTGACCGATAAGAATGTTGACGGTGGAAGCGATGAGAAACGGTTCGATCCCCATATCCAAAAGACGAGGCAGAGTGGTAGCCGCATCAATCGTGTGCAGCGTCGAAAGCAGTAGATGACCGGTCATAGCGGCATTTACGGCAATCCCCGCGGTTTCTTGATCACGAATTTCTCCCACCATCACAATGTTCGGATCCTGACGAACAATGGAACGCAATCCGGAAGCAAACGTAAATCCTGTTTGCGGATTCACTTGCAACTGCGTGATCCCATCAACCGCATACTCAATCGGATCTTCGATGGTCACAATGGAAACTTCTCGCGTATTTAAAATACGAAGCACGGAGTACAGGGTCGTTGTCTTGCCGGAACCGGTGGGACCGGTCGCCAAAATCATTCCGTATGGTTTGTAAATATATCGATGCACAAGGGCGAGATCGCGCGCGGAAAGCCCCAAATCTTCCAGTTGAATCACATGCGTGCCGCCAACCAGCAAACGCAACACCGCGTTCTCCCCATAAAACGTCGGGATGATGGAGACACGAATTTCCACCTTGTTGCCATCGTCATCCTCCATCCCAAATCTCCCATCCTGTGGGACAAGATGTTCGTCCGTGCGAAGTCCCGCCAACACTTTAATACGGGTAGTCACCAAAGGCTGAAAGGCCTTTTTCAACGATAAGACATCATGCAACACTCCATCAATACGAAAACGAATCAACAGGATTTCCCCTTGGGGATCAACGTGAATATCCGAAGCGCCCGCCTCAAGCGCCTTAAAAACGAGGGCATCCACCAATGCCGTAATGGAATCGAGTTTTTCCAACTCTTCGATCCCGCGAACCATGTGTTGCTCTCGAGTACTCTGCAAACTGGCCTGCATCGTTTTCACAAAATCTTCCGGAAGAGGAGCGGGAATCTTGGCTGTATCGAGTTTTTTTGATGGAAGAATTTTCGGCATAGAAAAATAGCTCCATCAAGTATACATGATTCACGACAGAAAAAAAAGTTGTCAGAAAATGAAAAGACGCGGTAAGCTGCGCCTCACGCAGCCATAGCTCAGCTGGATAGAGCACTTCCCTCCGAAGGAAGGGGTCGGACGTTCAAATCGTCCTGGCTGCACCATAAAAATACTCCTTGCAAAGGAGTATTTTTATGTAAGATAAAAAACGATTTTTTCGCCGCCAATCGTCCCCTCGCTCGTGGCCAAAACATTTTCTGGCGGCAATTCGATCCGCTCAAGATGGTTGGCTTTCAACTCTCGCTGTAACGATTCTAATCCAGCAGTGACGGCCTCGCGACCCTCGCCCGTCGCAATGAGATACATGAGTGAGACTCGATCTTGCGGCCGCAATCCGGCTTTTTTGCGCAAATCCATAACGTGACGAACAAATTCCCGCAGCATTCCCTTGCGCTTGAGTTCGGGAGTGATGATTGTATCCAATTCGATCTTCCACGCTTCCGACAAATCAGCCTGATGTTGCAGTTCGATCGTTTCCACATTCACCTCATCACGAATCAAACGCAACAGGTCTTCTTGCGTATGCAAACGATGCATGAGCGCATCATCTTTTAGAGCGATGGTGAGCGCGCGGAGTGCCTGCCGCACCGGAATTTTGGCATTCACCCTGGCCTCGTGCGTTTTGGAGACGACTTCGCGCACCCAACGCATATCCTCAAGCAACCGCTCGTCCAACACGCGCGATTCAAACTTCGGCCATTTCTCCAAATGCACCGAAGCCTTTTGTCCGCCTCCATCCAAATAAATTTTTTCCGCGATAAACGGTATAAACGGCGCCGACACTTTGGAAAATTCTTCCAAAATTTCACGCAACGTTTTGAGCGCATCTCCCCGTTCAAACGCATTTTCCGATTTCATGCGATCGCGCGAACGTCGCAACCACCACGTCGAGAGATCATCCACAAATTCACGCAAAGGGCGGCTCGCACGCGCGAGCTCATACCGATCCATCTCTTCCGTTACTTGACGGAGCGTTTGCATAAACCGTGCCAAAATCCAACGATCTAAAATATGCACGCTGCGTGGCATGGTTTGACGCGCCTCGCTGCCACCGTAGGTCGTATAAAACGTTTTCACATTCCACAATAAGTTGATGAATCCGCGCATCACGTTTTGCAAATCACGTTCGGAAAAATTCAAAGCGTCGGCCTCAACCACCGGCGAACTTACAAAATAATAGCGCAGCGCATCCGCGCCGTACGTGGTAAACACCTGCCACGGATCCGGATAGTTCTTGAGCTTCTTCGACATTTTTTTTCCGTCTTCGGCCAACGCCAATCCGCTCACGATCACGTTTTTGAAGGCCGGCTTGTCAAACAGCGCCGTCGCCAAAACATGCAACGTGTAAAACCAACCGCGCGTTTGATCCTGCGCTTCGGCGACAAAATCCGCGGGAAAATTTTCGTCAAACCATTTCTTATTTTCAAACGGATAGTGCCAAGAGGCAACCGGCATGCTCCCTGATTCCATCCAACAATCAAACACCTCGGGAATGCGGCGCTGCTCCCCTCCGCAAGCGCAGGCAATCACGACGTGATCGATCGCGGGACGATGGAGGTCGATATCCTTGGGCCATGTTTCCGGTTTGGCGAGTTGTTGCAGCTCTCCGATGGATCCGACGATGGTTCGTTCCTCGCACGAATCGCATTCCCACACTGGCATGGGCGATCCCCAATACCGCGCGCGGGAGATATTCCAATCCGGCGCCACGGCCAGACCCTTGCCGAATCGGCCGTCCTTAAAATGTTCCGGATGCCAGTTGATCTTCTTGGCGGTTTTGAGCAACTTGGATTTTAATTTGGTGACATCAATAAACCACGCCGGCTGCGCCTTGTAGAGCAAAAGAGTGTTGCAACGCCAACAAATGGGAACACTGTGTCGAATTTTGTCTTCGCGATAAATCCAACCTTTCGCGGCAAGATCATCCACGATCAAACGATCGGCGTCTTTGGCTTTTACGCCGCCAAACGGTCCGCATTCTTTCATGAGCCGCCCCTCATCATCTACGGTAAACAAAATAGGTAAATGATTTTCGCGCGCGGTTTGCAAATCTTCTTCACCAAAAGCGGGTGCCGTCGTAACGATTCCTGTCCCCACATCCGATGTCACGTGCTTCCCCATTACGACGCGATAAGGATCTCCATCAATCGGCAAAAAATGATAGGGTGCCTCAAAATGCTTGCCGACCAGTTCCGTCCCCTTCCAACGATGGAGAATTTCAAATTTTATCCCGTCAGACTTAAGCGGATAACATTGTTTTAAAATATCCGTCTGCCGCGTTTCCGCAAAAATCAAGATCTCTTCCGTATGGTCCAATTTTACCGCGATATACATGAGATCAGGATGGACCGCGAGTCCGGTGATGGCAGGCACAGACCAAGGAGTCGTCGTCCAAGCCAAGAAAAAAGTCTTTTTCTCGCCCTCGACCGGAAATTTTATAAAGATCGCCGGATCTTCATATTCGACGTAAGAGTCACCCATGGCCACCTCGAAATTTGACAAGGGAGTGGAACAGCGCGGACAAAACAACGAGACGCGAACATTTTTATAGATATAGCCTTTTTTGTGCAGTTCGGAAAAAACCCACCACACCGACTCGATATAGTTATTATCCATGGTCTTGTAGGAATTTTCAAAATCCACCCAACGGCCAAGGCGCTCAATATACTTCGCCCAATCTTTTTCATATCCAAAAACCGAAAGCCGACAGGTCTCGTTGAATTTTTCAATCCCATACGCTTCGATTTCTTTTTTGGAAACAAATTTCAAATTTTGTTCCACCAAATTTTCGATAGGCAAACCATGACAATCCCACCCCCAACGACGCGGCACGCGAAAACCCTTCATGGTCCAATAGCGCGGCACCACGTCTTTGATGGTTGATTGCAAAAGATGGCCGTAGTGCGGCAGCCCTGTAGCAAACGGCGGGCCGTCATAAAAAACAAAGCCCTTGTTTTCCGGCCGTTCCTCGATCGAACGCTCAAAAATATGGTGCTTTTTCCAATACGCCGCGATTTCCTCCTCAATTTTCGGGAAGACCGGTTCGCGCGAAGGTTCGGCGGATGAAGGAAGGTCAGACATAAAGTCTCTCTAGAATGCGTGGCTTTTAAAAAAAGGTCAAGAAAAAATTGATCTTGTGTGCTATTCTGGTGTCATCTATGTTCAAAGATTTTTCCCCGTTGCTGATCGCCGCCGATCACGCTGGGTTTGCGCTTAAAGAAAAAATAAAAATGTATTTGATCAAACGGGGATACAATATTCGGGACCTGACACCAATTTTTCGTGCCGGTGACGATTATCCGCCGATTGCAAAACACGTCGCGCGACTTATCTCCAAACACTTAAACCAACAAGCTATCCTGATCTGCGGCTCCGGCTATGGGATGGATATTGCCGCGAATCGCTTTAAAGGCGTGCGCGCGATCGTGGCGAGAACCACTCAAGATGCGGTGATGTCACGGCAAGACGATCACGGCAACATACTCGTGCTTGGCGGAAGGGTGACAAAACCGGAGCTGGCCAAAAAAATTGTTGACACCTGGCTCAAAACCAAACCCTTGAACGCCGCCCGCCACTTAAGACGCGTCAAACAATTAGACGCATAAGGCTTATGCCCCCAAAAATCATTCCGGCGATTCTGACGGAGAGTGCCGATGAGTTGCTCGCGAGAATCCGCTTGGTCGAACCTGCGGCGCGCGAGATTCAAATTGATATTCTGGATGGAACGTTGGTCGCAAGCACCGGCTGGAACGATCCCGAACCCTTGCGACGAATCAAGATCAGACCCTCGATTGAACTCCATCTCATGGTGAATGATCCTGCGAGCTACATTCAATCTTGGCGTGCCATAAAAAATTTCAAACGCGCCGTCTGGCACGTGGAAGCGCCCGTGGATCACGCTCGGTTGATCGCCGGTTGTCATAAACAAAAATTGCAAGCGGGCTTAGCCATATCTCCGGAAACGCCGGTCGCCGCGCTGGTTCCGTTTCTCCGCAAACTTGATACGGTGTTGATTCTTGGCGTTCATCCCGGGTGGAGTGGCCAAAAATTGATTCCGGCTACGCTCAAAAAAATCGATGCGCTCAAACACCTCGCGCCAAAACTCCCCATAGGATTTGACGGGGGTGTGGAAAATCGAAACGCTCGCTCCTTGACCAAACGAGGCGTGACGTATCTGTACATGGGGAGCGGGATATTCAAACAGCCACATCCAGCCGGCTTCATCAAACATCTTCAATCAAAACTTGTTCAACAACCATAAACGATCTACACTATTCTTCATATGCGTCATATTCTTTTTTCTTTCGCCAGCATCGTTGCTACGCTATCCATCGCTTCTCCGGTTCTGGCTTCGCCCTACCCAGGCGACATCGGCCCGGGAGATCTCATTAAAGCTTCCGGATCGTCCGTATATTATGTAGCGAATGATGCAAAGCGCTATGTCTTTCCTACGGATAAAACCTATTTTAGTTGGTACGGAGATTTTTTGTCCGTCAAAACCATTTCTGATTCCGGACTCGCCTCTTATCCCTTGGGCGGCAATGTTACGTACCGACCCGGAATAAAACTCATCAAAATCACCACGGATCCAAAAGTCTATGCCGTTGGCCGTTATGGGACTTTGCGTTGGGTGGAAACGGAACAGGTGGCAGCCGCGCTCTATGGGACAGACTGGGCAAAAAAGGTGGACGATATTCCGGATGCGTTTTTCGTGAACTATTCCATCGGCGCCTCCATCAAGTCAACGAATGATTTCTCTCCCTCTCAAGAACAAATTATTACAGTCTCCATTCAAGCCAATCTCCCAACACCGTTACCCGTTCCTGTCATCACTCCTCCTCCATCAACGACCGGCACAGCGCAAACCCCTCCCCCACCGACAACGACCTACACCGGTTCCGTCACTCCTTCAAATGCCACTCCCCGCGCCGGGGATACCATCACGCTTACGGCGAGCGCCAATCCTTCCGCGAGCATCAGTCAACTCAAAATCTTTTTTAACAGCTCCTTGCAACGCACCTGCGAGTACGTCCCCTGCGCGATTGATGTGCTCATCCCCGTCTCAAACACCAAACCAAGTTATGAAATGGCCGTGGACGTTACATGGATCGACAATCATCATATCTATACCACATCAAGCCTCGAGGTTGGCGCCGGAGGAAGCGGTGGAATTTTGATCAGCGTTTCCCGTCCGGAAGTCAAACCAAATGCCACGCGTGAAATTATTTTGGAAGCCACTCAAAGTTTTATCGCGAAGTATCTGGATATTTTTATTGATGGAGGAAATATCAAAGGTTGCACCAATGTTCAAATCTGCCGTTACGCGACTCAAGAAACGAGCCCGACCGGCACGGTCCACACGATCTACGGCATCGCGACAGATGCCAACGGCTTTACGCAAAAAAGCAACACAGAAACTTTTCGCGTCGTTGATAACGATCATCCGTATTTGACCATGATCGTAGGAAAAACAACCATGTATCCCGGTGAAACGGTGGATGTGAGCGTATCTGCCACGGATGATGATGGGATCAACTGGACCGAAGTGTGGCTGGATGGAGCCAAACTCAAACATTGCGATAGCGTGGTATGCGTGGTCACGGCCGGTCCATGGTCAAACCCTCGAACCGTTAACTTTGTCGGCAAAGCGGCAGATACGACTGGATTAGAAAATGCGGCCACCTCAACAACTATCACCATCAATCCACGATAGAGATATGACAGACAAGCCGGTGACAGACTTCGATCAATTCCTGCAAGAAACGCGTGCCATTTTAGATCGTTGTCTGGTCATCTTGTCCAAAAAAAATCACGATTATTCGGAAGTCACCGACGCATTTTCCAATTTCAAATCCTCCGCCGAACTGGCCGGTATCACTCCAGCACAAAGTTTGTTGACGCTCCTCGGAATGAGGATGGCACGATTGTCGCAATTGATCGGCAACGGAAAACAACCCATGAACGAAAAAACGGAAGACACGATGATCGACCTCATAAACTATACCCTCTTATTGCGAGGCGTGATTCAAGAAGAGTCACAAACAAAAAACAGCTTGTAAAAATACACGGATTGGACTATCATAACCTTAGATTCAACGAGGCTTATTCTTTATTTTTCATTCTTATGAAACATCATCTTCACCGCGGAACCGCCCTGTTAGGAATGTTAGCTATGTTCGTAGCCCCTCTTGCCGGGCATGCCGCCACCATCGGTGCCTTTAACGCCGGTGATCTCATTAAGGGATCGGGCGATACCGTGTATTACTTTGCCGCAAACGGAAAACGGTTTGTCTTCCCAAATGCGAAAACGTATTTCACCTGGTACCCGGATTTTTCCGGAGTAAAAACGATCTCTGACGGCCATCTGGCCACCATTCCTTTGGGAGGCAACGTAACCTATCGTCCCGGACGAAAAATGGTAAAAGTCACCACCGATCCAAAAACCTACGTCGTGGATCAAGGTGGTTTCCTGCGCCACATCACTTCAGAACAATTGGCGCTTACGCTCTACGGCATCAGCTGGAAAAATCAGGTTGATGATCTTCCGGACGCTTTTTTCGTAAACTATCGTCTCGGCACCCCCATCCAAACCGCTTCAGATTACAAACCATCCGATGTGATGACTCAAACCGCGACCATTGCTCAAGACAAACAACTGGATGAAACAAAAATTACGATCACGATCGGAAGTGTCAACAACGGCTTTGTTCCAACTACGACCACTCTCAAAAAAGGCACAGAAGTCACATGGACGAATAACGACAACATGGCACATAGAGTCACAGAGGGAAAGTATTGTTCACCGACTGGTCCAGGGCCATGTGCACTGATTGCCCCAGCATGGGATTCAGGCGCAATCCAACCCGGCCAAACGTATAAACGTACCTTTAATACGGTTGGCTCCTTTGACTATTACTGTGGAATTCACACAGTGATGCAGGGGACGGTCAATGTGGTGAATTGATCATTACGCCTCATGCCTCATCTTCACGACGCGAAAATCAAGGAACTTGAACTGATCGCCAATAAACTGCGTCAGCATGTGATTGAGATGGTGGCCGAGGCAAAAAGCGGTCATCAAGGAGGGCCTCTTGGCATGGCAGATGTGTTTGCGGTTCTCTATTTTCACATACTCCATCACGATCCAAAAAATCCTGAATGGGAAGAACGCGATCGCCTGATCCTCTCGAACGGACACATCTGCCCTGTGCGTTATGCGGCCATGGCAGAGGCAGGATATTTTCCCATCAAAGAATTGATGACTTTAAGAAAATTCAGTTCCCGATTGCAAGGACATCCGGAGCGAATGAGACTTCCCGGAACGGAAACCACGAGCGGCCCTTTGGGATCCGGATTGGGTCAAGCGGTCGGACTCGCCTATGCCGCGCGCATGGATAAAAAAGATTGGCGAACGTACTGCCTCACGTCTGATGGAGAGCATGAAGCGGGCTTGCACTGGGAAGCCGTACTCTTTGCCGGAAAAAACAAACTCGATAATCTGGTGTGCGTAGTGGATCGTAATCACATCCAAATTGATGGTGACACAGAACAGATCATGCCGCTCGAACCTTTGCGGGAAAAATATGAAGCGTTCAACTGGCACGTGATTGAATGTAACGGCAATGATATCCGCGATGTGGCGCTGGCTTTTGATACGGCAAAAACGATCCATGAAAAACCGATCTGTATCATCGCGCATACCATTCCGGGTCGTGGAGTTTCTTACATGGAAAACAATTATCTGTGGCACAGTCAACCGTTCAAACCCGGCCAGGCGGAACAGGCGATCGAAGAACTGCGAGTGATTGAACAAAAACTTAAAGCCGAGCATCAAATATGAGTGCCCTTGCTCATCATCTGATTGAAGATCTCTTTGATCCAAACCTCCCGCAAAAACCGACGCGTGACGGATATGGCTTGGGAATCGTGGACGCGGCAAAACTCGATCCGCGTGTCGTTGTCTTGTGCGCGGATCTCACCGAATCCACCAGAAATTTAGATTTCAAAAACCAATTTCCCGATCGGTTTGTCCAAATGGGCGTGCACGAACAGTTGCTTGCGGCGCTCGGTGCCGGAATGGCGCTCGCCGGCAAAATTCCTTTTATCACATCCTACGCGATGTTCTGTCCCGGACGCGCATGGGAACAGGTACGCACCAACATCTGTTTGAACAACGTCAATGTAAAAATCATCGGCAGCCATGCCGGCGTGTCCGTCGGTCCTGACGGTGCCACTCATCAAGCCATCGAAGATATCGCGATTACCCGTGTAATCCCAAACATGACCGTCATCGCTCCGTGCGATATGATCGAAGCGAGGAAAGCGACGATCGCGATTTCAAAAATGATCGGGCCCTGCTACGTCCGTTTTGCGCGAGAAAAAAGTCCTGTATTCACCACGAAAAAAACGCCGTTTGAGATTGGCAAAGCGGAAATTTTTCGCGAGGGAAAAGATGTAGCCATCATCGCCTGCGGTCCGCTCCTGTATAACGCCTTAAAAGCGGCGGAAGAATTGATGAAAGATGGAATGGACGTGATGGTCATAAATTCTCACACCATCAAACCGCTGGATGAAAAAACGATTTTACAAGCGGCAAAAAAATGCGGCGCCATCGTCACCGTCGAAGAACATCAAATCGCAGGAGGTCTGGGAGGAGCCATTGCCGAATATCTTGCTAAAACATATCCAACACCGATCGAATTTATCGGCGTGCAAAATCGTTTTGGCGAATCCGGATCCCCGCAAGAACTGATCGAACATTTCGGCATGGGAGTAGAATCTATAAAAAAAGCGGTAAAAAAAGTTTTAAGGAGAAAATAAACTACCCCGCCGCAAGCGGACGGGGTATCGGGCTACCACCTCCCTCATTCCCTCCTTCGTAAGGAGGGAGGTCAGATCCGATCAGAACCTTCAGAACCCTCTCCTTACGAAGGTCATCGACTCTGAGGCTCGGACTCGAAGAGAGAGGGCGGGGTGAGGTTCGGGAGACAGACGCCACAAGTGGCGGGGTATTGAACCCGCTTTGGGGGTTGATAAACTCCCCCGCAGCAAAGCTGACGGGGTATCACCCTTCAACCCAAATGCTGTCATTCTGAACGTAATTCGATGGAGTGAAGAATCTTCGGATCCGATCGGTCGAAGATCCTTCGTTTCGTCGGACTTCACTCAGGATGACAGATGGCTCACGCAGCAAGCTGCGGAGTATTGACTCTAAAAGAGAATAAAAAAGATTCTGATCAGACCCTCTCTCTTTTGAGAGAGCTCCGTCTGACCTCCCTCTTTAGTAAAGAGGAGGTGACGTTTTCTCTTTTTTCTATTCTCTCCTTTCTACTTCCCTACCTGTTTAAACTCCCTCTCAATCTCCTTCCACCGAGCCAAGAGATAGCTCCTCACCTGCGGCACTTCCGTGTTCGCAATCTCTCGTGTTTTTGTGTAGTACGCGAGTACATGATCCACGATCTCCGTGTACTTGGCTTTGCTCATGTTCTCGATGCCCTTCAATTTTTTCATCACTTGCGCTTGTAACTGTACCGCTTTTTTTTGAGCGTCCTTTGTTAACTTCTTTCCCTGACGCGATTGCAAAAATAACCCTGTGGCTAAGCCCAAAATCGCGCCAGCGACGAGTCCTGCGCGAAGATGAGAGGACGGTGCTTTACTCATATTTATTGACAAATAAGAATTAAAATCAGAAATATGATATCATGTGGAAAAGCTTTTGACTATTTCTATGATTGACCTGATCACCATTGGAGACTCAACCCTGGATGTTTTTTTACATATCCACGAGGCCACGTTGTCCTGCCAACTCAATAAGCCTCAATGTCTTTTGTGTTTGGAGTATGCAGAAAAAATTCCGGTGGAATCCGTCATCAAAGTCCCTGGAGCCGGAAACGCCTCAAACGCGGCGGTCGGCGGAAGCCGATTTGGTCTGCAAACCGCGATCGTCAGCATTGTCGGCAATGATGATGTGGGACAGGACATCATCAAAAGCTGGAAAAAAGAAAAAATCTCCACCGCCTACGTACAAGTTGATCGAAAACGCGAAACCAATTACTCGACCGTGTTAAATTTTCATGGCGAACGGACGATTCTCGTCTATCATCAGCCGCGTGTCTATCGATTACCGGCTCTCCCAACGACTAAATGGTTCTACTACACCTCTCTCGGAAAAAAACATGAAAAAATGGAAAAACAACTTTTGATGCATCTCAAAAAACATTCCTCGACCAAACTCGCATGCAACCCTGGCACGCATCAACTGCATCGAGGGTTAAAGAGCCTCAAACCCGTCATCGGTCGCTCCGATCTGTTTATCCTCAACAAAGAGGAGGCTACCCGACTGTTGGAAGACGGGGAACGGCCCATTCCAAATATGCTCATGAGTTTTATTCACATGGGAGCCAAACGCGTTGCCATCACCGATGGCGACAAAGGATCCTATGCTACGGACGGACACAAAATTTGGTTCTGCCCGATTTTTCCCGGGCCCGTCAAAGAACGCACCGGCGCCGGAGACAGCTTTACCATCGGCATGCTTTATGGACTCTTTTCCGAACAAGCCTTGCCGATGGCCATGCGCTATGGCACTGCAAACGCGTGGAGCGTGGTGCAAAAAATCGGCCCGCAAGCGGGATTGCTGCATGCCCATGAAATAAAAAAAGTGTTGAAAAAATTTTCAAAGATCAAACCGAAGCTGTTGTAAATATGCTCCTCCCCGCTCTTCCCCTTCTGAAGAAAGCCCGCGCGAAAAAATACGCGGTTCCGGCGTTTAACATCAATAATCTGGAAATTTTGAAGGCGGTGATCGAGGCGGCGATCGCTATGAAGTCGCCTGTGATCGTACAAACGAGTGAAGGCGCGATTGAATACGCCGGCATGGATTATCTCATCGCCATGGCGTGCGTGGCTGCGGAAGCACCGATCCCCGTCGTGTTGCATTTGGATCATGGAAAGGATTTGAAGGTGATCCGCCAGGCCATCCGTTCCGGTTACACCAGTATCATGTTTGATGGATCTGCGCTCCCCTACGAAAAAAATGTGGTGATGACGAAACGCGTGGTCGGTTGGGCGCATGCGAAAAAAATTTCCGTGGAAGCGGAACTCGGTGTACTCACAGGCATCGAGGATCTGGTGAACGTGGATGCGCGAGACGCCGCTCTGACCAATCCGGATCAGGCCGCGGCTTTTGTGGAAGCGACCGGTTGCGATTCGCTCGCGGTCGCCATCGGCACCTCGCATGGCGCCTATAAATTCCAAGGAAAAACTCATCTTGATATCCAGCGGCTCAAAGAGATCGCCGCACGCGTAACGATCCCGCTTGTTCTGCACGGCGCATCAGGTGTGTTGGAAGATGTGACAAAACTCGCGGAACATTATGGAGCCTCACTCGGACGCGCACGCGGCGTGCTCGATCAAGATATCCAAACAGCCATTCAATGCGGAGTGGCAAAAGTGAACATCGACACGGATTTGCGCATCGCTTTTACCGCCGGCATCCGAAAAGCCGTGGCTGATCTGCCAAAAGCGATCGATCCGCGCAAACTCCTCGAACCGGCCAACGATTTGATGACCCAAGTCGCCAAACGAAAAATGAAACTGTTCGGAAGCGCGGGGAAAGCGTAACAATCTCTATCCAACAAAAGGATGTTGGACAATGGGTGATATTCATGTTAAAAAAGATTCGAGGAGAATTCCTCACGAGGAGGAGTACATGAAAAGAGAAATTGGAGGGTTTTCCCCGTTCCTCAAGGAGGAATCCAGCCCCGGTGATTTAGGGTCGGCCGCCAGTCAGATCGGATTTCTGTCCGGCATTCTCAAGCATCGAGGGGATAAATTACGCATCGTAGAACGCAGGTTCTTGACCCGCGCGCTCGCCTCTGCCATGCGAGCCTCTTGCGTCCATCAGGTCTACATCAAGATGATGGATGCACAAGCTAAGGGTGCACCGGCTGTCCTCGCCGTCGAGATCTTTATCGAAAGGGTGGTGCTCTGGAGCACCGCACCGCGACACAGCCCCCATGCTCACTTCTTCCGCTTGGTGGTGGCAGCGGAGGAACGCTTTGGCATCGCGCACAAGATCGGCTTCGGCATCATCGCATGGCACCTTCTCGGTCACGGAGACGCGTTCTACCGGAACTGACCCAGCACTGTTTTTCTCTTCAGGGAGCTCCTCACGCTCCTTTTTTTTACCTCAATTCACATCCTCTCACCATTTTTTTCTTTACTCTTCCTTCTAAAGGGTGATTCGGGAAAATACAGGGTTATACACAGCCTCTGTTTTTGTTTTTTTTCAAAAAAAATGCTATAATTTTGTTGTTTTTTAAGTCTTAATCTTTATTTACTATGATGAACGGTCAATGCTGCGGCGTACACAAAGTCGCCTGGGTCCTCGTGATCATTGGCGCCCTCAACTGGGGTCTTATCGGCCTCGTGAAGTTTGATGCCGTAACCGTTATCTTCGGCGCATGGCCCATGCTCGTGCGCGTCATCTTTGTCCTCGTGGGTCTGTCCGCTTTGGCCATGCTCACCATGAAGATGTGCAAAGGGTGCACCAAAAAGGTTTAAGTTATGTTTACTCCGGATCCGGGACCGTAATAAGTGAGACGTCTCGACAAAATCTCTCGATATCCATCGGGAGATTTTGTTTATCCGATCGGAAACCCCCTTCCCCCTTATCAGGGGGTTTTCCGACGTCCCCCTGATAAGGGGGATTGAGGGGGTTTCAGATCGGGAACTCAATCAACCGACTTGACCGATTGTCCATTCAGGATAATTTTTGTCACATTCACGTCGTCAAACTGAAACGCGGCCTTGTTGATTTTTTGACGGATCAGATCCACGCCACAATGATCGTTCTGCGTGATGCCGCCTTTAAGATAAATCACCGCGATCGTGCCCTGAAGTTCCACGCGATCAAAAAACACACCATTGATGGTGCCAAGCTCCTGAAGAGCCGCGGACAAAGGTTGATTGGTCGGAGCGATCGCGCGATCCTCATACGCAATATCATAACAGCTCGCCCCTTTGGCCTTGGCCTGCGCTTGATCCTGCTTCAAGGTCAAAATGGGGAGTTTGATTTTATCCGTCAATTTTCCGTGACTCAAAATGCCTGTGGATGTGGCAACGCTGTTGACGGGACTGATCGCGGGTGATGGTTGAGGCGCGAGCATCGGAAAAAATCTCACACCCAACCAGATCACAAACGCGACGAGGATCAAAAAGGCAATGATGAATGAAGAAGACGGTTTTTTCATACCTCTACTGTATTTTTACAGCGAAAAAATAAACAGAAAATTCATTAACAAGAATCAACGTATTGTCATAGTATTGCCGGAAATAAGATTTCCTGATGCGTTATTACCGATCACTCCGTTTGAACCAATAACGTCAGTAACACCAGAAGATCCGCCGAAAACACCGTAGACCGTCGAACCAATAATAGCCGAAGGACTGACATCACCAACAACTCTAAATACCCGTACTTGATTGGCAGTAAGCGGTGTGTTGATAGAGGGAAAGTTCATACCAGCGGTGGTAACACTTTGAGTAGTGCCGAGTTGCACTCCACTCACGTCGTCGTAAAGGCGCAGAGTGGAAATATTTTGGTAGTTGGTTAGCATCGGTAAGAGCGACACAGCGAAGCTCTTCAAGGTACCGTCGCAATTCGAAGTTGCATTGAATTTCACCAGATTAACCCCACTTTGACCGGGACTTATATTTTGTGCTGGAGGAGTTGTCGGGGCAATGGAGACCGTAAGCGAGCAAGATTGAGTTATAGATACAGGGGAAAACCTTGCCGTGAGTGAATATGCAGATGTAATATCGTTTAATATGAACGTTTGCTGGGGTAAATTACTGCCGCCCCAATCTACGCCATCTACAATAACACCTGCTACTTGATATCCTGTTGCTGCAGTGAGCGTAAATATTTGGCTGCTTCCGCTTGTAACTGAAGTCGTGCCGGGGGTAATTGTGCCGTTTGGAGCTTGCGTTACCGTAATCGTATAGGTAAGTTTGTTATCCTCGCGACCGATAAAAGTAAACTCAACGGCGTTGCTCGGCTTGCCGTAGGCGTTTATGACCTTCACCGGCACTTTACACGGTTGCGGGTTCTTCTTACTGAATTTTTGGTCGCACTCCCTCTTTGCGGCTGCGGAGACAAGATCAAGATTGACCGTGAGCGTTTTGCCATCCGGCGAAATGAGTGGCTGATTGATCAGCTCATCTTTTACGAGCACATAATTGCCCGGGGCGTACACTTTGTCATTTACTTTCGTGCCGACAATTCCTTGAACAGACACCGTGAATCCGGAACCGGATATTACAACTTCCGTTCCAACGACGCCTTGGTTTGGCGAAATGGTATTAAACTTCACTTGGCGAGCGTCACTAGGTATAGATCCCTGAAATAACATTACTCCAACCACAGCAAGGACTCCAAATGCTGCTCCAACATGAACTGTTTTACTTTTTAATATTTTTTTCATAAATATTTGTTAATGAGTAAAAATTGAATTTTAGTGGCTTTTTCATACGATGAGAATTTGCCCGGGGAGGGAATCGAACCCTCACACCCTTTCGGGTTACGGATTTTAAGTCCGCCGCGTATACCAGTTCCGCCACCCGGGCGTGATCGATTTGATTGATCTCCATCGACCTCGGTTGTATCACAAAAATTTATACCACGCCAGATGGTCGTCGCGACCGCCACCACTCGATTACGACCATAAGGATCGAGAGGATGATGATGCCTAACACGACCCAGGAGAAATGTTGCCGCACAAATGGTAAGTTGCCAAATAAATAACCGCCGCCCGTAAAAAGAACAACCCAAGCGATACCGCCAATCACGTTATACATCAAAAATTTTGAATAATGCATGGAACCGATACCCGCCACAAAGGGGGCAAAGGTGCGGATGATCGGCAAAAATCTTGCGAGCACAATCGCCTTGCCTCCGTATTTTTGATAAAACAACTGCGTCCGTTCCAGATGTTCTTTTTTCAAGAACCGTTCATAACGACCGGAAAAAGCTTTTTGACCGATGCGATGTCCGATCCAATAATTTACGGTATCTCCCAAAACAGCCGCGATCGTCAAAACCAGAATGAGCCATCCAATGTGCAGCGAGTCAATGGCGGCGAATGTTCCGGCGGCAAAGAGCAGCGAATCGCCGGGTAAAAACGGGGTGATCACCAAACCGGTCTCACAAAAAATAATCAAAAACAAAATCGCATAAGTCCACGTTCCATACTGACCAATGATCACGGACAAATGCTTGTCTAAATGCAAAAATAATTCAATGGCGGAGCGCAAAAAATTCATATCTTTACATCGGATGCGCAGAGCATAACATGATTGGATGAAGTTGACGAAAGGGCGGCGACGCGATGTACTACTCCCATGGAAACCGATGCTCGTCTTACCACCGCCGATCTTCAGGATGCCGACAAAGGCCTTGATCTTGCTTTGCGCCCAAAACGCCTCCAAGAATTCATCGGTCAAGCGCGAGTCAAAGACAATCTGCAAATTTTTTTGGAAGCGGCCAAGGGTCGAGGGGAGCCGTGCGAACATGTGCTCTTGTACGGCCCTCCGGGATTAGGCAAAACAACACTCGCACACGTCATCGGCAATGAGATGGAGGCCAACCTCAAAGTCACAAGCGGACCGGCATTGGAGCGCGTGGGCGATCTCGCCGCCATTCTTACCAATCTGGAGGAAGGCGATGTTTTATTTATTGATGAGATTCACCGACTAAACCATTCGATCGAGGAGATTCTCTATCCGGCCATGGAGGATTACGCTCTTGATATCGTGATTGGGAAGGGGCCGACTGCGCGCACCTTGCGGCTGGATCTGAAGCGATTTACGATCATCGGCGCGACCACGCGACTTTCGTTGCTTTCCGCTCCTCTGCGCGATCGTTTTGGCGTAACCTATCATCTTGATTTTTATCAACCTGACGAAATGGTACAAATCATCAAACGCAGCGCCCATCTACTCAACATTTTTATGGAACAAGCCGCGCTTGAAATGATCGGCCAACGATCACGACGAACCCCGCGCATCGGCAATCGTCTGCTTAAACGCGTGCGCGATTACGCGCAAGTCAAAGCGCAAGGGCGTCTCGATCAAAGTGTGATCGAACGGGCTTTGGATGCGTTGGAAATTGATCCGCGCGGTTTGGACGAAACCGATCGTCGCGTCATGCGAGCGATCATCGAAAAATTTCAAGGCGGGCCCGTCGGACTCACCACCTTGGCCGCTGCGACGGCGGAAGAAATTGCCACCTTAGAAGAAGTGATAGAACCGTTTTTGTTGCAAGAAGGTTTTTTGGCTCGCACCGCGCGCGGTCGTGTTGCCACGGAATCCGCCTATCATCATCTCGGCTTCACTCCCCCGCAACAACAACGTATACTTGGTGGAGCTTTCAGCTGACAGGTTTCAGCTTACGGCTACCCTATGATTCCCCTGCTTTGGCTCATCATCGTCTGGATCGTTCTCTTGGCGATCTTCATTATTTTTTCCTCATTAACGATTTTGATGAATCTTAAATTCGGGCTGGCCGACTTCTCCACTTACGGATCAACCATCCTTTTTTTAGGCGTGACCCTCATTGTTTCGTTCTTTACCATCCATTATTTTCTGACGGTTGATTGGTCGCAGTCCGTCCAACCGTTACAAGGGGTCTTGTCATTATTTAACCTTTGACTATGTTAAGCCTCAAACATCTCCCAAATGCCATTCCGGATGAAAAAGTGATCTTTGCTCTTCGGCGGCACTACATCACCTTATTCAGTCTGATCACGAGCATGATCGTGTTGATTGTGGCTCCTTTTTTGATTCAGCAATATCTTGTCCGTTTTCAACCGGAAATCCTTGGCGATCCAACAACCGTAGCGATCCTCGTTATAGCCGGATCCATTTTCTTTTTATTCGCTTGGCTCTTTTTGTTTCAAAATTATATTGATTACGATCTCGACATGTGGATTGTCACGACCAAACGCATTCTCAATATCGAACAGACGGGATTATTCAGTCGCACGATCTCGGAATTACGGCTCTATCGGATTCAAGATGTCACTTCGAGCGTCAAAGGATTCATCCACATGATGCTTGATTACGGCCACGTGGAAATTCAAACAGCCGGCGAACAACCGCGTTTTTTGTTTGAGGATATTCCACATCCAAACGCAGTCGCTAAAGCCATTCTTGAATATGCGGAGATCGATCGGCGAGAACATCTGGATGAAGCGGTCGAGGAATTTGCTATGATAGATAAAAAATGAATTTTTTTCTACTCCCACTCCTGTTTTCTTCGTTTTGATTTTATGGCACCACGATGTTTTTTCTCCGTGACGCGGCGTTCTTGCGAGCCTTTGGTCGGACGGCTGGCTATGCGCTCAATTTCCGGCTTGAGAGCTTCCGTCACGAGCGCGTGAAGTCGCGCGATCACCTTCTTTTTATTTTGCGGTTGCGACCGAGTTTCGTCACACGATAATACCATTTCCCCCGCCTCGTTGGTTTTAAGGCGAGTTTGTAAGATCTGTTTTTCTTCCATCGTAAACCCCGTTGAGCTTTCTATATGCCAGCGCACCTGTACCTTGGTCGCGGTTTTATTCACATTTTGACCCCCGGGACCGCGAGAGCCCACATACGTAAAACGGAGTTCGCCCGCGGGAATTTCTCGAGGTAACATGGGTGGATCGCTCCATCCTTTTTCAAATGGAGACATAATAGCGAGTTATTTTTTTGGTAAAAAATTACTGCAACCGGCACTTAACTTTTGCATTTCACTTGCGGACGGTTGGGAACCGTTCAACAATTCATTCGTGCGTTTTTCCCCCAGAATTTTTACGGCGCAGGCCTTTAACTCGGCGGAAACCTGATCTTGCTCTTGTGATCCGGAACCGCCGCCTCCCATCATGGGTAAAAAAGAACTCATCATTTGCGAAGGACCTCCTTGCTTCACAAACACAAATCCGGCGAATAAAGCGATCAAGACGCCGATACCGATAATCGACCAAATCAAAAAATAAATGGAACCGAGAACGCGAAACAAGGTATTCATAGGGAAGAATCAAGAAGTAAGAATAATGAATAGTGAATAGTGAATAGAGCCACTATATCATAACTATGTAAATCGTGTGACGAAAAAAATGAAAGCCGTACCGATGATCGTCAACCCGATCAGTTTAAATGAGCTGTGTTTGCTGTGTGCTTCCGGTAAAATATCGCTGATGCCAATGTACAAAAGAAATCCGGCAAAAAAACCGAGATACCATACAAGGAAATGCGGGGAGACCTGAAAAAATAATGTGGAGAGAGCACCCAAAACAGGGGCCGCGGCATCTAATAACAAAAACCGTTTCGACTTTTTTGCCGTATTGTTGTGATGCAACATGAGGGTGACCGTGTTCATGCCGTCGGTAAAGTCATGCGCGATAACGGCGATGGCAACCAAAAGTCCAACCGCCGGATTTATTTGAAAACCCAAACCGATACCGACGCCATCCATAAAACTATGACCGACAAGCGCGAGCGCGGACGCGACACCCACATGCGGATGTTTGTGATCGGCGTAATCCCCTTCGTGCGCATGATGGATGACCATGGCTTTTTCCAAAATATGAAACAACAGAAAACCGATAACAAGAGCGATCATCGGTTCAATGGATGGAATATGATGTTCATGAACTTGGTTGATGATCTCCGGGAAAATATCAAAACTGACAACCCCGAGCAGCACGCCGGCGGTGAATCCCATGATGAGATGCAGTTTTGTCTTGAATCGAATCGCAAACAACCCGCCAATGAGCGTTGAAAAAAATGTAGCGATGGCAAAAAGAATGGGTTGCATAGAACTAAAATCTACCATAACGAAAAAGTCCTGCACACTCCCCCTAAGGGCAGGCACAGGAGACTTTATGAATTCAATATACTGATTGTTTGACTTTCTGTCAATAGGTGTTTATCGGTTAAAGTAGAGCTACTTTCTTCAACTATCAACAGCGGCCAATTGTCAGAACTGAAACGGAACTGAGACGATCTTTACACTTCAATATACTGCACTCTTCCGACCTCTCCTGTTTCCAATCTGACTTTGATGCCTCGAGGATGTACGGGCGCGCTGGTTAAAATATCTTTAACAATCCCGCACGTGGATTTTCCGGTGCCTTGATCTTGTTTTTCAACGATGACGACGGGTAAGCCCGGGTGAATATCTTTTCGAATCGTCCCATCCATAAATATCTTCTACCCAAGACGGCCGTAGTCATCTTGAAGACGAACGACATCGTCAACCTGTGCCGTGGAAGCTTCCAGAATATCACATCCGCCTTCACCGGCTTTGAGCCGATGCTTTGTTCCCGGATACACACGAAACGACCGCCCTTCTTTGAAGGACTCTTCGATCAAAGTGTCGTCCTTTCCATACACCAAAAATGCCTGTCCCTTGAAACAATAAAGGGTTTCATCTTTTTCCACATGATACTGCAAACTTAACTGACAGTTTTGATTGATGTGAATGATTTTGCCGACATAATTTTCCGCATGAGCAAACCACACCTCATATCCCCAAGGCTTCTCCACGCGCTTCGGTTGAAAAAACATATGACATCAACTTACCTCAACCCTTGCGTTTGAAGGTTGAGAAATGGCAGTGCCCCGCCCGGAATCATTTGCGCCGGCAGATGTCCGTCCCATTTTTCCACGGCCTTTAAGTTGACGTAGGATGCTCCTCCCTGCTGTTGAATGGCCTGCGCCTGAATCTTGATGGCTTCGGCTTCGGCCGTGGCTTGTGAGACGCGCTGTTCCGCCTCGATTTTAATGCGTTTCAAGTCATTATTCGCTTTCTCCGCATTTTGTTGCGCGATCTGCTTCTGCTCAATCGCGGCTTCAAACGCATCGGAAAACGCTTCATTGACCAACGCGTATTTTGTCACGAGAAACGCGTGTGGAATGGCTTGCCTAAAAGCCAATTCAATTTCAGTAGCCACTTCTCCGCGCTTGGAGAGAAGTTCTTCCGCGCTATATTTGGCGACCGTCTGTTTTACCGCAGCCTCAAGATTCGGGTAAAGAATTCGGCTCTCGACATCCAAACCATATTGTTGATAAATCAAACCAACCTCTTTCGGATCTAAATTATAATTGACCACGGAATGAATTTTCACATTTTGAAGATCGTGAGAATACGCCTCGGATGCCGCTATTTCGAGTTTCTGTGTCTGGACATCCATTTTTACAACCGATTGAGCGATCGGCATTCGCATATGAAGACCCGGATCGAGAATCCGTCCATTAAATGCCCCCCAATTCAAAACCACCCCGCGCTGACCCGCGGATACGGTCACAAAGGGATTGATGATGAGAATCAAAATAAAACAGATAACACCAACCACGACACCGATAATTTTCTTTGTATGCATAGATTGTTAGGGAGCCGATGGAATGATCTTACCCACAATCACCGTGCCCGTCATATTCGGATGAATCCCGCAACGATACTCATATCGCCCCTCTGCCGCAAAAACACGGTGATAAGATTCGCCGGATTTGATATTGCCGGAGTCCCACAGAAGCGGTCCATTGAGTCCTGTCGAAGTATGATCAAACTTGCCCTTGTTGGTCCACACCACTGTGTCGCCGGGATTGATCGCGATCATCTGTGGGGAAAAAGCACTGTCCTTGATCTCAACGGCCACACTCTTGGGAACCGACTTTTCCGGCTTTTCAGATGTGGGTGGTGTAACGGGTGCTGGAGCTGGCGCAGGTGATGGCTCAACTGACGCCGCCGGTGATAACGGTCCCGTACAACCCACACCCATCACCGCCACCAAAAAACCTGCCAATAAAAGTGTACGCATAAGCTTTTGAAAAAAGGGAATAAATAAAGTTTGTCGTTTGTAGTATAACAAAATCTCCTTGGTTGACAAGGAGATTGTGTCGGGGTGCCACCATCTACATCCCAGATTTGCATGAGAAGGTCGCCGCGTAAGGCATACCCCATCGCGCCACTCACTATTTCTCAAAACACAAAACTCCCGCGTGGGGAGTTCTTTGTTGGATAGCCAGTTACTTGAAGGTCATCACCACGATCTTGTTTGTTGCGTGCCTTTGTTCGCCTCCCCGATAGTTAGGGCTCTTGGTATACCCGTAAGTCACCGCCGCTTTTCACCGCACCTTTCGCCGCGAGACGAATCCACCGTACAAGACGGATGGCGGACTTATTGCACGACACTGTTTTCGATCTTTCGACCAAAAAATACCAACTCTCGCTATCCCCGAAAACTATACCAGAACTTCTCTGTCTGCTCAAACAGTTCACCGTTATCCATCCTCATTTTTCATCGTACACGGTATCTCTTTGGCCTGTTCTTCCGAATCAGCTTCCACGACATATTCCGTATTGCCTTCGCCGATCAATGGCTGTGCAGTAATTTTGTACTTGTTCATATTATTATTGTTGATTTTCTTTATTGCGGCCAACCCAATATGTTGTCTTTATTCCGCCCTTCGGCCAGTCGCTGCGAAGGCACGGCTGGAACCGCAAAATATCCATGATGCTCGTCTTGCTTATGAGCCATGCTTCTGGTTCGTCTGAAACGGGGATGCACGTCACATACTGTGGATCGTCACCATCAGCCCAATCAATTTCTTCGTAGAACTCTTTGAAATAGAGTTGTCCGCACTCTTTACACTTGATGAGCCTGCGGCTCAAATGGCCGTCGTCATAGAAGGTATACAAGATGTCGAATCCCACGAAATACAGATCATCATTCGTGACCTGTTCTTTTTTCCAGAGATGACACTGTGTTGGTGCTTTGCGATGTTCTGCCAATCGCTTGAGCGTTTGGCCATTGTCTTCCTGCGCTTCACGGGTTTTTGCCAGCTCTGTTTTCTGCTTCTCCATCTCGTCTTTCAGCATGTAGTAGGCCGAGTTTTGGACATGAGCCAGCCGCAACAGTAGAGGTGCCTTGACCTCAATCATGAACATCCTGTTTTCGAGCGACAGGCCTGCGGACTGCGCGAGATTATCGGCAAGGTCGGCGAGCTTGATGCGCCACGCATCATCGTTTTTCGTTCCCATGAGACGCGCGATCATTCCTATCCAGCGCTCTGTTTTGTCTTCTATGCTCATGTCGTGCGAACAGAGACGTACGAGCTCTATCGTTCGTTTCGTGAAACCCATTTTTGCCAGCTCCTCGAACGAGACGCTGCCATCTTCCATGATGTCATGCAGGAGTGCGGCGATGAAAAGATCATCGTCTTTTTCAAGTCCCAGATGACAATCGCGCACCATTTCGCGCACGCGAAAGGAGTGCCGATAGTTTGGCTCGTTTGGTAATCCTTTTCGAGTTCCCTTGATACGTTCATGCACCAAGTCCTCGGCAAGTTTTGTCAGTTGTTCTGAATTATTTTGAGTGTTTTTCATAATGGTAATTGCTAAAGAGTGAGAAGCCGATTTGTTCTCCCCGCTCTTTGGCGGACGACCTTTGAAAAACAAAAAGCGGCTGAAAGATTTGATCCAGCAAAAAGCTGAATGAAATCTCCCAACCGCCTGCGGTTAGTCATCGTTCTTCATGTGGTTCACAGCAGATTTCCCTGTTTGCCTATCCGCCCAAGGCGGAAGAAGACGACGGCTCATTGGTCTGCGAGCGACAGTAACTATTGTAAAGAACCTACATACACAATATACCCTATTTTTGACAAATCGTCAAACAGTCAGAGCTATGTGGTAGGATCTTCCCTATGAAGAAATACACTCTTGGCTTCATATTCAACGCTTCTTTGGATAAAGTGCTGCTCATGCATAAGCTCAAACCGGATTGGCAGGTGGGAAAATTAAATGGGCTGGGTGGAAAAATGGAGGATGAAGAAGACGGGATCCGCGGCATTCAACGAGAGATAAAAGAGGAAGCAGGATTAAATACCGAACCTTCCGATTGGATATACATTGGAACGCTGCACTCTGCGACGTGGACGATGGAAGTGTTTGGTTACATCTACACAGGAGACCTAACCGACGCAAAAAGTCTTGAGGAAGAACGAGTCGAATGGTTTGACGTAGAAAAGCTCCCAAAAAATGTCATCAACAATTTACGCTGGCTCATCCCCATGACGTTGGACAAATTAAAACATGGGGGATTCAAAGAGGCTGTAGTTGAGTGTTAAGATGCACGCGAGAGTTCTTATAAAATATTCACCGCGAAGCAACTGGAACATGACCCCCGATCCCCCTTTGATCAGTGGCCTGCCACGTGGACCTTAACGTAAAAACCTTACAATAAATATAAGGTTTTTACGTGGGGTGCCGTGGTAGAGGAAGTGAGAACTGTTTTTAAGAGGATCAACGATGCGACGATTTATATTCCGGATTTAAGAGAGGGTGGTCTCGGCCACACGAGTTTGCCGTAAAAATTGTAAATTGGCAGACGTTGCTCAGGATGATCCTTGGTCATATCCAGCACACGCTCCAACATCCTTTGCTGTTCTTCAATAGAACCATGAGGAAGATAAAGCGCATGGATAAACTTTTTGTAAAACTCTCTTGCTTCCTCGCTCACAGGATTTGGACCGCTCCCAACGGTTTGATTTTCTGGATTGTGCCGCCAATCAGCATAATCCCTACCAAACCAAATCACGAGTTTCTCTTTGTAATAAATCGCAACTGGTGTTGCATGAACGAATGATAACCGACTGCTAAGCCCTCCTTCGCCGCCATCTCTTTTGAAATAAAAGCTCGGCTCTTCAAATACAGCATCACCAACACTGAATATAACTCCCACCTCTTCTCCTCCAGGCCCACTCGCTGTGCCGGGTTGCGCTATCTGTATAAGATATACAGATGCTTTTCTTCCTTCAGCAGTATCTAATCTCGAGAGCAAATCGGTTGCCTTTTTTATTAAATTATTGGCCCTTTCTTTATCTTTCTGATAATCAAAATGACTCTTTGGATCAGAGGTAATTATCCCCTCATTTATTTTTATAATTTTGTTGAGTTCATTTTGGATTTTCTGCTGATAACTTTTCAAATCTTCTTGACTCCTTGTTCTTACCCAACGTTCTTGCAATTCTAAAATTTCAATCGGTGCTTTACTGCTCCAGTGTGCCTTGCGCATCATCGACTCACCAGAAATATGGCGACTAATATACGTCCCTTCTACAAATGAGTCTTGTGTGATCATCGATAAAGTACTCGGAAATTCTTTGCCGCGAACCCCTGCTTCAATGGGTCCAAAATGAATATATAAATCTGCATCCTGTAAATCGTCCCCAAGATCTTTTGCCTTCTCAATTACTTCATGCATCCACGGGTCAATTTTTCCTTTCTTGTCTGGTGTGAATCCAAGCGCATCAAAACGATACGCCGAATCTGGGCGAGCCTTGATTTCGGCCACACGCTTTTCACAAACTTTTGTTTCGTATTGCGCGTGCGCTTCGGTCGGATGCCAACCGCCACATTGCTCGCATTGTATTGAGGATGATTTTTCTGCCATAAAATCTCAATAAGAGTAACTCTTCAGCTCAACTCTCGCTAGGGGTCATAACAAAAACCCTCGAAAAATTGAGAGTTTTTTGTTGGGTCACAAATGTTTGTATCGCAACCGTTTTAGCGTCTCACTTAATTGGATTTTAAGCGCCTCTCGCCCATTCCCTCCTTTCAGATAACGTTCACGTCTCTTTGCCTCAAATTCCGTCTGCTTCAAAATCCTGATGAAACGTTAGGATTTTTATAAAATATCCACCGTGAAGGAGTTGGGACATGACCCCCCGATCCCCATGTATCGTATTGATGGTGAATATTAACGAGTATTCACTTTGATCGGCCGGTAGTCCACGATATGCGGCTTCAAGAAAGCTTTAACAGAAGCGACCTCGTCATCTTTTTTTCTTGCTTCACCCGCAGCGACATTTTTTGCAAACTGATACAAAACCATATCGGGCATCTGCAACCATTTTTTATTTTTATAAAGAAAATAAATCAAGGTCATGATCGCAACTCGTTTGTTTCCATTTTTAAATGGATGGCTTTTTATCATGAGATAAAAAAGAATCGAGGCTTTGTCCAATAACGTTGAATAGAGTTCTCGTTTGTCATAAGTTTGTTGAGGTGTGGACAAACAGCTTTCAAGCCGATCAGAGTAACGAGAAGTAAACGGTGGGATCGGTTCATCTCCACTCATCATCTGTTGAGCCAGTTCATGTGCGACAAATTCAACTTCAACCAATGTCAGATACTCCATATTTACTCTTGGGCAAGTGCGCGAAATGTTTCTCCGTACTGTTCGAGAGCTTGTGCAACCGCATCTCGAATTTGAATTTTTTTGTCTTCGGATAAACCGCCGATAAAATGATGAGGAAGGTCTACAACAGAAATGACATACGCTCCTCCGATCATCTCCGCCTTCACTTTTCCAGATTTAACCCAACGATAAACCGTAATACGATCAACGCCCAATAGATCAGCTACTTCTTTAATAGAAAAAATCTTCTTTGTTGCATTCATAGAATGAAATGTAACATATGTTGCATACGTTGTCAAATGATGCAACATGATTTTTCTAGATCACAAAACGCTCTCCGTGAAGAGAGCGTTTTGACTGGGGTGATCGATGGGAATCGAACCCACGTGGCCGCTGCCACAGAGCGGTGTTCTACCATTGAACTACGACCACCATAGAAACAGCTTTACCAAAGCAAAGCCAAGATGTTATATCGTAAAAATATTTTTTTGACAAGCGACCGCGCAAAAAAAATCCATGCCTTGCGACATGGAATGAAGATCGAGAACGAGCGGAGGGTTAACGCACCAACACCTGCTTGGAAGAGAAGCTCTCCACTCGCGCTTCCGTAATCCAGTGCCGACCGCTGTTAAAGTCGGAACCGTCTGACCAGAGGAAGGCGGAACGCGAGAACGGCCCACCCGGCTTCTGACCGGAATCGAGATGCGGACCGATCAGTCCTCCCTCCATCACCTGATCGCCGGAAAGGAAGCCTGTCGAAAAATGGTTCGCGACGCTCTTGTCGAACTCGATCACGAGAACATCACCCGGCTGCAACATCTCGCCCACGGTAGCGTACAGAGTAAGGACGGGTCCGATCTGACCGGCAGCGGCGATGAGGTCATTACGGAATGAGATCGCGATGAAGCGGTTATTCACTCCGGCGCGCCACGTTCCAGCCTTGATGTCCTGTCCGCTTCCATCTCGTACGTCGAAGTCGTTCATGGGAATCGGCGTCCCACCCTTTCGTACGCCGAAGTTCGAAAGCGTGAGCGAGCTCCCCTGCGCGAGCATGGCGGAAAACAGGAAGGTCACCTTGCGCGTGTAAATATTTCCGGCGGAATCCGCGTTCACGCTCCACTTGCGCAAATCCATCTGCGCTCCAACAAGGAGCGTGGTGTTCTGGATCGGATAGCCGGTCACCAACGGCTTCGTCTTGCGCACGACAGAATGGGACACATTCCACGGCTCTCCGGAAACGTAGATCGGGGAGGCGGAAGCCGTGCCCATCGCGTTGATGTTCCAAGTCTTGGCATACGACATGTCCCAAGGCTGATCCACAAAACCGGAAACCATGACGAGATCGATCGGCGCGCCGGTCTGACCGGGAGGAACTTCGGCGATCTTGCCCCACAGAGCGAAGCTTTCGCAGGTGTTTGTCGCAACGGTGACCGGAGCGGCCAGCGTGATGTCCGTACCGGTCATCCTCGGAACCGACGAACCGACCACCTGCCACTGATTCCCCGTCAGATGAGCCACCGCAACCGTGTGGAGCGCGTCAGGAGACGGGTGCGCGAAAATCCGGAAGCGATCCACCCGCGCACCTTCGACCGAAGCGCACAGATCAAAAGTGCGAAACGGTTCCCATGATTGGAGCTGTCGCGGCACGAGGATGTCGGGCTTGATGATCTTGAGGTTGCGGATTTCCAGAGTGCCTTGAAGGACCACAAGGCTATCCTGCCCGCGCCTCAAATCCGGCGTCTGGACAAAATCCGGCGAAGCATGATCGAGCGGCCACGCCTGATCCGGAAGCATCGGACGCGCGAGATCGTTGGCGCTCATGCCGAGATCGAGAGAAGGCTCTTCCGAAGGTTTGGGATCGCATCCGCCCAGACCAACCATGCACAAAACACACACAACCACCGACCGAAAGAAACGCATGTTCAACCTCCTTGATCGAGTTGAGAAAAGGACTCTAAGATAAGGCTTTTATCTTAGATAGAAATCAGGTTAGCATAAAAACAAAAAAAAGCAAGGGTTCCGTCCTACCACGCTGGACCACCGTCTGTTTCTTTGACCAATGGACTCTTTTTGATATACGCTGAATGAGCAAAAAATATGTTGTCCCTGTAGCACAACGGATAGTGCCGCGGACTTCTAAGCCGCTGATGTTGGTTCGATTCCAACCGGGGACACCATGAAAACACCATCGTTTTGACGCGATGGTGTTTTTAGTATCCGGCTTTCCGCTTATTCCTCAAATGTTCCTCAAATGTTTTGGCATAAAAAACTTTTCCCTGACGATCGGTCAGAAAAAACCAATAAGACGATTTGGTGGGTTCCAGCACGGCTCGCATGGACGCGTCACCGGGTTGACCGATGGGGCTCGGCGGCAAGCCGGGATATTTATAGGAATTGTAAGGCGAATCCACCGCAAGATCAGCCGCCGTCGCGCGCGCGCGATTGGAGCCTAAAAAATAACTCAACGTTGCATCCGTCTGGAGCGCCATTCCAACCTTGAGGCGTTTCAGAAAAATCCCTGCGACCAACTTGCGGTCTTCCGGCTTCCTGACTTCTCCTTCCACAATCGAAGCCAACGTCACTACCTCATCCAATGTCTTGAGCGGAGCTGATGATGATCCGATGGTCGCTCCTCCAAACCGATCTTGAAATTCACGCAACTGTTTGCGCACCAATCCTTCGGGCAACTGGTCATCCCACACGCGATAGGTGTCGGGAAAAAGATATCCTTCCAGGGAACGACCGGCTGGCAAAGATTTCAAAAAAGAAAATTCTGTACGCCACCGATCATCAAACGCTTGCGCGTTGATCGAACGCCCCACGCTGGCCGCGCTCACGGTCGAGGTCACCTGTTTTTCCTGCAGAAGATATTTAATTTCATCGTTGACCGTCCATCCCTCAATAATCGTCAACTGACTTTCTTGCCGCGGTGGTGGTGGTTCTGGTCGAAAAAATCTATCCTGAATCCACAGAATCAAAAAAAATCCTCCAAGGAAAACGCCCAGCCACAAAATTTTCTTCATATTCATCGTCTGTGAGGTTCATTAAAAAGGATGAGATGCTTTAATGAACCTCTTTCGCGCGAATCGCTCGATGAATCAATCTGACGATTCCAAAAGAAATCAATCCGACGATGAGCCCGCCAAAAACATCCGATGGATAATGCACTCCGGAAGCAACGCGACCGAAAGCGATGAAGAAGGCCATAATGAATCCGATGATACCCAATGTGGGATTTCCATAGGCGAGCGCGCCCGCGATCGCAAAGGCCACGGAAGCGTGGCTTGAGGGAAAAGCGAAAACGGATAGAGGAGGAGGAATAAAAAGAACCGATTCTCCGACCAAAAACGGGCGCAAGCGGCCAATGCTGTGGCTCAAAATTTTTGCGATGAAGAGCGCCAAAATCGCGGCGCAAGCCGCTTCATAAGCCGCGTAACGCAAGACTTTGTTTTGTTTTGGAATACCGGTCGCAGCCACTAAAACCACAAAAACAAAAATCAACCATCGAGCGCAAAAAACCACAAACCCCTGTCCGGCAGGACTTTGAAACAGCGTTTGCAACCCATGAATAATTTCAATCTCACCTTTCATACAACACATTAAAACATAAAAATGAAAATAAAGCATGTGCTATGAGTAATGAGTAATGAGTAATGAGTAATGAGCGGCAGACGCATTACTCATTACGTATTACGCATTACTGTTTTCTCTTCCTTGTTTTCGTTTCAAACGCGCACCATTTGGCGACAGGGCAACGCCAACATTGCGGAGTCCCTGGCCGACAGATATCCCGACCAAATTGCACAAAGGTTCGATTCACCTCTCCCCAAAGCCGCTTGGGAACGCCTGCCATCAATTCTTGTTCGACTTTTTCCGGCGTTTTTTCCTTGGCCCAACCTAAACGATGAGCGATGCGGAACACATGCGTATCCACAGCCATGGCCGGCTTTCCAAATCCATACCACAACACGCAACTCGCGGTTTTCCGACCAACGCCAGGCAAAGTCAGCAACTCATCCATGGTTCTCGGAACGCGACCTCCATAGACAGACATGATGCGACCGGCAAGGGCATTGATCGCTTTTGCTTTATTCCGATATAACCCAATAGACGAAATTTTAACCGCGATGTCCTTGACATTCGCGCGCGCGAGATGTTTGAGCGTCGGAAACGCTTTACGAAATGCCGGATAAACTTTCAGCACCTGCTCATCACGCGTCCGCGCCGACAACAATGTCGCGATCAACGTGTCTTCCGGATTTCCAAAATCCACCATGCCTTTTGAGGTATAACGACGCTTCAGGATACGAATAACTTGAACGATATTTTTTTGCATCATGTAAAGATTGAGGTCATTGCGAGCGAAACGAAGCAATCTCTGGCCGATCGGAGATTGCTTCGTCGTCAAACTCCTCGCAATGACAAAAAGAGTGTTATATCAACGCCTGTCCCGTCATATCCGGCGCAGGCGGAATTTCCAATAACTTGCAGATCGTTGGCGCAACATCCGCCAACATGCCGATGGGTGTCGTGAGAGAAAGATCGCCGCCGATCACGTCTCCGCTCGGCGCTTGAATCCCCTCATGTGCTTTGCTGATAATCACCAAGGGAACGGGGTTGGTTGAATGTTCTTTATCCATGCCGCCGGTCACTAAATTTTTAATCTCTTCCGCATTCCCATGATCCGCGGTGATAACGACGGCTCCGCCAACGGCCAAAGCCGCTTCCACGATCTGACCGATGGCTTGATCAACGGTTTCGCACGCCACAATGGTTGCCTGCTCATTCCCTGTATGAGCCACCATGTCCGGATTGGCAAAATTCATCACGATAAAATCGTACGTTCCCGCGGAAATTTCTTTGACCACGCGCTCGGCCAACAAAAACGCGGACATTTCCGGCTCTTGATCGTAACTGGAAACGCGCGGGGAAGGAATAATCACGCGATCCTCGCCCGGAAACTCTTCTTCTCGCATGCCATTAAAAAAGAAACTCACGTGAGCATACTTCTCGGTCTCGGCGATATGCAATTGTCGAAGTCCGGCATCAGACACAACACGCGCCAAACACGTTTCAATGGTGTGGGGAGGGAAAGCGACCTCCACCGGCAGATCTTTTTCATATTCCGTCATGGTCGCGAATAAAAGATCGGGAATATATTCGCGCGAAAATTTATCAAAAGCCGGCACGACAAACGCCTTGGTCAGTTCACGCGCGCGATCAGGACGAAAATTAAAAAAGATCACGCTGTCCCCCGCCTCGATCTTCGTAACGGGGTTGCCGCCGGATGCGATCACCGTCGGCACAAATTGCTCATCATAAATCCCTTGCGCATACGAAGCCTGAATCGCGGCCGAGGCACTTTCCATCATAGGCCCATCCCCCAATGCCATAGCCCGATAAGCTTTCTCGATTCGATCCCAACGATTGTCCCGATCCATGGCATAGTAACGACCGGAAACAGTGGCGATCGCGCCAACCTTTAATTCCGCTATTTTGTTTTCCAGTTCTTGAATAAACCCTGCGGCGGCGTTGTACAACGTATCGCGACCGTCCAGCACGGCATGCACAAATACCCGATCAAAATTTTCACGACGACAAAGTTCAAGCAACGCATACAGATGTTCTTGCGAGGCATGCACCCCTCCGGAAGACGTGAGACCGATCAAATGTAATTTCCCTTTGGTCGTCGTGACGTGTGCCAAGGCTTTTTTCAAAGCTGAATTTTGATAAAATTCTCCGCTCTGAATCGACAAATTGATGCGCGGCAAACTTTGATAAAAAATCCTGCCGGCGCCGATCGTTAAATGTCCCACTTCTGAATTTCCCATTTCGCCCCAAGACAATCCAACGGTCTCTCCGGAAGCCTGAACCGTCATCGCAGGATAACTTCCCACGTATTTATGAAAATTCGGCATGCGTGCCGCAAACACGGCATTGCCTTCTGACGGTGGTGCCACACCAAATCCATCAATGATGATTAAAATGACCGGTTTTGGACGGGACATGGTTGATAGAGTATCGGATGATGCGTGACTTGACAAAAGGATGATTTTCCTTGTATAGTTATGCGTTCCCTGAAAAGGTCTGCAAAGGTCTGAATTTTGGGGAAAAAATCGTTTTTTTGACACCACACAAACTCCCGAAAGGAGGAGACCATGAAAATCCGGATCGTATTTTTGCAGGATCCCGGATCGACGGCGCCTCCCCGTGAGGAGGTAGTTGATGTTGGAAAACAACCGACACCCATCGGTTCGCACTATAGCTGTAAAGTTCGCATCGACCACTCGAGTATCCGTCTCCAGCACGCCAACTTGAGATTGCAGGATGGGAAGCTGACCATCCTTGATATCTCCGGGAGAGGGATTCTGGTAAACGGAATTTCTCGAAACGGGGAACGGAGCGAGGTCAAGAGCGGCGACACCGTCAAGATTGGTGAAATCTCCTTCACGATCACGATCGAAGAAGTCGTCAACCTTGTGACAAACGATGCGATCGTGGAGGAAGCTCCCGCTACGCCGAGGGCGGCACCGGCCGATCCCATGGGAACGGCAGTCACCATGGTGCCCGGCAGATTCCCGCCGGCAGATCCTGTCGCTCCGGCACCACGCGCTCCGTTTCCGGATCCAAGAGTAGTCAGAAGTGATGACGCGGATCCGGCTGCTGTCGGAGAGGCCACGAGTATACGGACCGCCGGTCCGACGATGAGGAGCGCAACCGTCATTGTCGATTCTCTGCCCGCTCCTCCGCCGGCGGCAACCAGTCCGACCGTAGTGACACCACATCGTACGGTCTCTGCCAGGCTGTGGAAAAGGATCAAAATCTCCTGGTCTTTCACGGACGGTGGAAATATCTTCTTCTACCTGCTAGTGGGCTTTGTTGCCCTCCTCCTGGTGAAGTGCGGAGACTTCATCGTAAACGACGAGTACAAAGCTCCCGCACCTCCTCCGACTCAGATCGTAGCCTCCGAAGATGCCGCCACCGCACCCAAGCCAACGCGCAAGCGCGTGTGCAAGCCGGCCTGCGAGATGAGGTCGGATTGCAAGTCCATCAAGAGATGGGAGTACCCTATCTCGAGGGTGGAGCGGAACGAACGCGGTGAGTACGACTGCTGGCATCTCCACTCCATCCCGCAAAACCCGGATGGACTCACCGAGAACAGGGAAACCTGTCTCTGGTGCTGGATGGAATAAGTGAACCTTCACCTCATGAGGCCTCGTTGACTCAAACTCAACGCGGCCTCTTTTTTATTTCTATTGGATTTTCTGTCGAATTTGCGTGACCCGGTTCGAAAAATCTTCGAACCGGGTCACGTAAATTCGACCAAACGAGACTTTCGGAAAAACCGAGGGTCTTGTTTTTTTGAAGCGAAAACGATGGGGCAGTTTTTTTGGCCAACGTATCGATAATTTGGAATCCCCCCAACCAATCGAACGACACGGTTTTGGCGAGGAGGGAGGGGTTCGTTGATGTGCTCCGCCCATTAAGTCCCGTGAGTCCTTTCCGTTTTTTGCCCCTGCTCGTTACCGCTCGCGACAGTGCCAATTTTTAACCACCACGCTTAACATTTTTATTCCTTAAAACCCAAGGAGTATGTCAATACAATATTTTCTCTACGCTCGTAAGAGCACAGAAGACGAAGAAAGGCAGATCATGAGCATAGAAGCTCAGCTTACTGAATTACAAGAATTCGCCAAACGAGAAAATATTGTTATTGCCAAAACTTTCATCGAAAGCAAAAGCGCAAAAAAGCCCGGTCGGGAAATTTTCAATGAAATGATGCTGGAAGTAGAGAAGAGTAAAGAATCTGTCGGACTTCTTGCTTGGCACCCCGACCGCTTAGCCCGTAATTCTATCGATGGAGGACAGATTATTTACTCTATTGATACTGAAAAAATCAGTTCATTGAAATTCCCGACCTTCTGGTTTGAACCCACTCCCCAAGGGCTTTTTATGTTACAAGTCGCTTTTGGCCAATCTAAATATTACTCGGATAACTTATCGGAAAATGTTAAGCGTGGCATACGACAAAAACTTCGGCGTGGGGAATGGCCAACACGGGCTCCGTTTGGATATATTAATGATCCGAAAATAAGGAATATCCAACCTGATCCCGTCAAAGGTAAAATTCTTGCAAAAATATTTAAGGAATTTTCATCGGGCAATTTTACCTTTGAAAGCATTTCAGAGCGCCTTAGTTTTTGGGGTATTGTAGGCAGTACCGGCAAGCCCTTGAAGAAGTCCCCAATCTACCGAATATTAACTAACAAAGCCTACTTAGGGATCATTGAACATAACGGGGAAGCCTATCAGGGTAATTTTCCGGCTCTGATTGATACCAAGACGTTTGAAGCTGTTCAGAAAGTCCTTAAAAGCAAATCACGGCCTCGCAAGCACAAGGAAGGACATAACTTTCCTTTCTGCGGTCTTCTCACCTGCGGGGAGTGCGGAGCGGCCATCACGGCTCAACATGCTCGCGGTCACGGCGGCACGTATCGTTATTACCGCTGTACCAAAAGATTAGGGCCGTGCTCGCAGAAGTATTTACAAGAAAAAGATGTAGCAACTCAAATCAAGGAACAGCTTCAATCGGTTGCTATTTCCGATACCTGTTACCAGGAAGGGCTTGCCAAGATTGCAGAGTGGGAAAAGGAATTAAAAAATAATCGTGGTTCCTTTTCCGAAAATATTGATCGCAAAATCCTCGAAACAGATGAGAAGCTCGGTAAGCTGGTGGACTCATATCTCGACAACCTCATAGACAAAGATATCTATCTCAAAAAGAAGGAAGGTCTTATCAAACAAAAAACCGAGCTTCACCAAAAGAAGTCTGATTTTACGAAGAAGGGCATCTCATGGATCGAACCCTTAAAAGAATTTTGGAAAGACGTCTACCAAGCCAAAAAATTGGCACTGTCAAACGATTTTCATGAAATCAAATCGTTTGTGGCAAAAAACGGAACGAACCCATCCCTCCTCACCAAAACCGTATCGTTCGATTGGTTGGGGGGATTCCAAATTATCGATACGTTGGCCAAAAAAACTGCCCCATCGTTTTCGCTTCAAAAAAACAAGACCCTCGGTTTTTCCGAAAGTCTCGTTTGGTCGGGCTAGTGGGACTCGAACCCACGGCCTCGTAAAGAGATTCCCCAAATCTCTTTACTCCCTCACGAGGCGCGATACCAACTTCGCTATAGCCCGACACAAATATTTTATTCTCCTCTTTGAGTCAATACTCCGCAGCTCTACTGCGTTATCCTCTGTCATCCTGAGTGAAGGCTCTGCGGAACGAAGGATCTTCGGTCGAATCCGGAGATTCTTCACTCCATAGAATTGCGTTCAGAATGACAGAGTTTTGATTTAGGATTGATACCCCGCCAGCTCTGCTGCGGGGTAGTTTATTGGATTTTCTGTCGGGCTAGTGGGACTCGAACCCACGGCCTCCTCGTCCCGAACGAGGCGCGATACCAACTTCGCTATAGCCCGACACAAAATCCAATACGATCGGGCAAATGTATCAGATATCTTTTTCTCTTACAAGCCTACTCCTCCTCTCTTCGTTTTCCATGAAATGCCTGATGCACGTCTTTTAATTGTTGGTTGGTGATGTGCGTGTAGATTTGCGTGGTCGTGATGGAGGCATGGCCCAAGAGCGATTGAACGCTTCGAATATCCGCGCCGTTCATCAAAAGATCGGTGGCAAACGAATGGCGCAAGGTATGCGGCGTAATTTTTTTTGCAATGCCCGCGGCGGCGGCGTAATGATGAACAAGCCGTTCAATCGACCGAGGAGTCAATGGATGCATCCCATTCTTCATTCCTGATTCCTGATTCTTGATTCCTTGCGAAGCCCTATCGTGTCGAATAAATGAGTATTGACTATCATCTTTTCGCGACTCCAAATAGGCTTTAACGGCATGTCGCGCCTGATGTGACATAAACACCACGCGCAACTTGTCGCCCTTGCCACGCACCGTAAATTCATCGCGCGTGAGATTAACCTGATCGCGTTTAAGATTAGCCAGTTCGGACACGCGCAAACCGGTGGAAAAAAACAGTTCCAAAATCGCCCGATCGCGCAGCTTGACGATGGTGGAGGCGCTTGATTGATTGGGAGCCTCAAGCAATCGTTCCAAATCATTGGCATCCAAAAACGCCACTTCACGCGAACCTTGTTTTGCCAACTCAATTTTTTCCGGAGACAATGTTTTCACGTCACGCCTCGCCAAAAATTTCAAAAATGATCGAAGGGCGATCAAATGATAATTCTGCGTGTTTTTTTTGAGGGTTCCCTCACCACGACTGGCTAAACGATTTAGATATAAACGGTATTGATGAATCATATCCTGATCCAGCTCGTCCGCATCCGGATCTTTGGCCCATTTCATAAACCGCTGCAAATAAAATTCATAATTCCGCACGGTCAAAATTGACCGTCCCTTTTCGACCTCCAAATACTCCAAAAATGTTCGTAGATGTGAGGAAAGTTTTGCCATGCGCCCAGTATAGACCACTTCCAAGCGTCGCAAAAGATCCAAACCTCACCTCGCCTCTCCTTCGTAAGGAGAGGGATCAGATTCCGACAAATCTCCCTCCTTACGAAGGAGGGATTAAGGGAGGTCTCAGAAGACAAATGGTTTGACGTTTCATGCTCCATGCTTCATGCTTTATGATTGAATATGCGCCGCATTGATCTGTCTTTTACGGCTTTGAAGCTCCCTTTGGATTTTCTCGCTCTGCTCGGCGCGGCTGTAACAGCTTACGCGCTTCGTTTTTCAGACTTTTTTACCGCCATCCGCCCCATCCTAACCGAGGTCCCTTTTAGCCGTTACCTTATCAGCGTTGGTCTGTTTGCTCTCATGTGGATGGCTCTCTTTGCCGTCGCAGGGTTGTATTCTACGCACGCTCGTCGCGCATGGAACGAACTTGGTCGCATTATTCTTTCTTCCACCACCGGCATCATGGTCGTCATTGCAACCGTTTTTTTTCGTCGAGAAGTCACTACCTCTCGTTTTATCATCGTCGCCGTATGGGGGATCGCGATTCTTTATGTTTGGCTTGGTCGGCTGCTCTTACGACTTATTCGTTACGCCCTCCTACGCGCCAACATCGGTCACCAAAGGTTTGTGATCATCGGCAATAGTCGAGCCGCTCAAGAATTGGCCAACTTCTACAAAACGCATCCTGCGATCGGTTACACCGTCATCAAAACCCTCAAGCAATGGACTGAAGTGGCTCAACAGGAACTGCAACGGTTGATGGAACGCGGAAAACTTGACGGCATCTTGCTTGCGGATCCGGAAATTCCAAAAAATCAAGCTCTGGATATTATCGCTTTTGCCGAAGAACATCACCTGACCTTTCGCTATCTCGCCGATCTTTTTGCCGCATCATTCACGCGCATAGAAGTTTCCACGGCCGGTGGCATTCCCATTATCGAAGTCAAACGCACGCCGCTCGATGGCTGGGGTCGAATCGCTAAACGCTTTTTTGATCTGATGGTTTCGATCATTCTGCTCACGGCTCTCTCCCCCATCCTTCTTTTGACCGCCATCGCCGTAAAACTTGATTCTCCCGGTCGCGTCCTTTTTTCCCGCTTGCCTGATCACACAAAAACCGAACGCATTGGGGAAGGAGGAAAACCGTTTCATTATTTCAAATTTCGCTCCATGCGCGAGGGAGAACATTTTTCCCGCTATGATGCTTTGGCACATCTCGATCTCCGTCGAGGGCCACTCGTCAAACTTAAAAATGATCCGCGAGTGACGAGAGTCGGTCGCTTTATCCGCAAATGGTCGATTGATGAATTACCGGAACTTTGGCTTGTGTTGATCGGACGCATGAGTCTTGTCGGCCCTCGGCCGCATCTGCCCGAAGAAGTCAATAAATATAAATCTCATCACCGCCGTGTGCTGGCCATAAAACCGGGAATCACCGGACTCGCGCAAATTTCCGGACGATCAAATCTGGATTTTGAAGATGAAGTACGGCTTGATACTTGGTACATCGAGAACTGGTCATTGTGGCTTGATCTGTATATTTTACTCAAAACGCCGTGGGCCGTAATCGCTCATCGACAAACGGAAGAAGGGGTCTAGTCTTGATCAAATTTGATGACACCTCTCTTTCATTCTGCTAAGGTTTTCACTGATGAACGTCGCGCTTGTACATGATTATCTCATCCAAGACGGTGGTGCCGAACGCACCCTTTTAGCGTTGCATGAACTGTATCCGGAAGCGCCGATCTTTACTCTGTTTTACGATCCCGAAGCGTCACATCCAAAATTTCGTGAGCTGGATATTCGCGTTTCGCGTCTCAACCGTCTCCCCTTTGCGCCACAATCGTACCAATGGTATCTGCCATTCATGGCGCAAGCGACCGAAGCGTTTGATCTGTCCGATTTCGATCTGGTCATTTCTTCCTCTTCAAGTTTTGCCAAAGGCGTGATCGCCGCGCCACACGGCTTACACATCTGCTACTGCCACACGCCCACGCGATTTTTGTGGCAAGAACGTCTCGGGTATGTCAACGAACTGCCCCAACCCAAAATCATCAAGTGGCTCCTCCCGCCTTTTCTTCATCGTCTGCGCCAATGGGATCGTTACGCGGCGGAGCGACCGGATATTCTCCTCACCAACAGCCAAACGTCGCAAAACCGCATTCAACGATATTACCGACGCGACGCACGGGTGATTCATCCGCCGGTGGATGTGCAGGCGATTCAACCAGTCTCCTCTCCCGGACAATACTGGTTGACCGGAGGACGGTTGGTTGCCTACAAACGATTTGATTTGGTGGTGCGAGCGTTCCGCGAACTTGGATGGCCTTTGAAAATTTTCGGCATCGGACCGGAACGGAAAAAGTTGGAACGCCTCGCCGGTCCCAAAACGGAATTTTTAGGCCGCGTGGATGATCAAACCAAAGCCGAACTGTACGCGCGCGCCATCGCTTTTCTCCATCCACACATGGAAGATTTCGGCATCACCGCCGTGGAAAGCATGGCGGCCGGACGACCGGTCATCGCGTATGGAAAAGGTGGGGCCACGGAAACGATGGTGGATGGCGTAACCGGAAAATTTTTAGAAGCCTCAAACACGGAAGATTTAACGCGAGCCATCGCGTCCTTTGATCCATCCCGCTATTCTTCCGATCGCATCCGCGCCCACGCCGAACGATTTTCCAAACAACGCTTTTTGGAAGAAATGCGGAGCTTTATCAAGGGCGTAACTAATTATGAGTAACGAGTCATTAGTAACTAGTAACTGATTACGCCTTTATGAGAATCCTCATCGACGCTCGGCCTCTCGTTGACCCGCGTGCCGGAGGGGTGACAAAAGTCGCGGCCGGTCTCCTCCCCGCTCTGGTGGAAGCCATGCCGGATGCTCAATTTGTGTTTGTGACGAGCGGAATAAAATCCCCATCTGTCATCCTCGCGAAGGCGGGGATCCAGTCGGTCAACCGATGGATTCCTGCCTCCGCAGGAATGACAAATAAAATTGATTGGCATCATGTATCCATGCCGAACAAGCTCTGGAGCCTTGGATGCGCGTTAAATTTTTTTTCTCTCGATCGTTGGTTCAAACGACAAAACTTTGATTTGATCCTTCTGCCAAATATCGGCTGGGTGGGTTCGATCAAACGGCCCTATGCCCTCATCGTCCATGACCTGTCATTCTTGATTGAACCGCGCTGGTTCACATGGAAAACCAGCTTGTGGCACAAACTCGTGCGTGCGGAAAATTTGATAAAACAAGCATCTCATCTTTTCGCCGTGTCTGAACGGACGAAACAGGATTTGATGCGGCTGCTCAACATCCCGGCAGAACGCATCACCGTCATCCCTGTGGGAAGAAGCTGGAAGCAGGAAGAAGGAATGAGGAATAATGATGAATCAGTGGCTGATCTCCCACCACAACTCATCGGAAAACGATACGTGCTCGCGCTCGGCGCAAACGATCCAAGAAAAAATATCGGCTGCGCGATCGCCGCGGTTAAAGCCATCCGTCAAAATGCAAAATTCAAAGATGTTGAGCTTGTATTAGTCGGTTCGAAATCTGTAAGCTGTAAGCTGACACCCGTAAGCTGTCTTGGTCACCCCTCCGATCGCGCCCTCGCTACTTTGATGAAACATGCGTCCGCGTTTTTGTATCCAAGCTGGTACGAGGGTTTTGGCTTGCCATTGCACGAGGCCGCACGCTTTGGCACGCCGTGTATCGCCTCGACGGCCGGTGCGCTGCCGGAAACCGCGCCGCAAAACACGCTCTTTGCTCCTCCATCAAAACCCCATTTGTGGAGCGCGGCGATAGAAATGATTTTGAACGATCCGACAACTCATCAAACGTCCACGGATCTTAAGAATTGGAGTGCCGATAAAATATCGAGAGAACTTCGTGCGATGGGTTGACTCCGGTAACGCTTCATGACACCCTATGCTCACATCGAACCTTTACCAAGGAGGGAAGCGTGGGACAGCAGATCATGATTTGGATTGGCGCGGGAGGAGTGGCCCTCGGACTTTTGATCATCGCGCGGCTGTATGTGCGCTCCCGCCGCATCATCGGCTTGGACGGAGAAGTTGTTCTCGCCAACATGGTGATACGAGCGCGGAAGTACGTTGGCCTCTTCGGTGCGGCTCGACCTCTTGCCGAAAATCGGGGACTTGTCGCGGCGTTGGTCGGCAAACACGACTGCGTGATCGAAATCATGCTTCGTGCGGACGTGGATGTTTCCTCTGTCAACCTGCTCGCCGTCTGTAAAAACCACCACAATATCCGGCTCTGGGTGGAACGACACCCACGACAAGACTTGGGCGGTCATTTCGTGACCGTGGACGATCGGCATGCGATCCTTGCTCGTTACAATCTGACCGAGGAATATTATCTTGGCAAGGTATCGGCTTTTGAGTTTCGTTCCTTCCCGACTCTGGCAGGCCCCATACGAAAAAGATTCGTACGGCTCTGCCGCGAGCGCGCCCGTGAACTCGACAAGACGCGGATCGTCGAAGAAATCCGTCAGTACGCACGCTTCACCGCTCTGAATCAGGGCAAGGTACGACCGGCAACGTCCACCGAAATCGCCGCCGTAGCCGCCGCGCTCGACGAAATCCCGAACTTGGCAGCCTAACCGATCGTTCTTCTCCCCCGCCCCGACCATCACGCACGACCGGGGTTTTTTAATGCTCATGACAAAACTTGATTTCTTTTTTGTTTTGTGTTATCCTCTTTTCAGCCCTGAAACGGGTTTTAAACATTGACCGTCCTTCTGTGATGCCCTTTTGATGCAAAAACGGATGGACACAAGTGTTGCTATGGCCGAACAGTTTGTGGAACAGCAGTTCCTCGAGTATGTGGTTAAATCAATCGTGAACCATTCCGACGACGTCAAAGTCGAACGGACGGTGGACGAGCGTGGCGTGCTTCTGACGCTTCACGTGAACCCGGAAGACATGGGGTATGTCATCGGCCGCGAAGGCCAGACGGCCCGAGCCTTGCGCATTATGCTCAAGATCGTCGGCGCCAAAGGCAACGCCCGCGTCAACATGAAAATTTACGAACCAGAAGGCGCGCGCCGCGAGCACATGGAAAAAAAGGCCAGTGCCCCACCGCGACCGGCCGCGGAACATGGCGAGTCCGGATTGGTCAAAGATTCAGACTTGAGCGATCTCGGAATCTAACATCAAAATAAAAACCGCTCCGACATTTCTCGGGGCGGTTTTGTATTTGTTGACGCTTCATGCTTCATGCTTCATGCTTCATACCATATGAACCGCAAGCCTCTCCGCATCGACATCCTCACCATCTTTCCCGAAATGATCGAACCGTATGTCACCGGATCGATTTTAGGGCGCGCGCAAAAAAAGAAGTTGGTGGATATTCGAGCGCATGATTTACGGAAGTGGACGAATGATCGTCATCACACGGTTGATGATCGGCCGTTCGGCGGCGGCCCTGGCATGGTCATGAAGGTTGAGCCTTTCGATCGAGCGCTCAAGGCCTTGAGAAAAGAAAAAAGAAAAAAGAAAAACGATCCCAAAAAGAAAATTCGAATTATCTTAACGAGCGCGAAGGGAAAAATTTTTACGCAAGCGGATGCGCGACGACTTTCAAAATATGATCGCCTTGTGTTTCTCTGCGGACGATACGAGGGCGTGGACGAACGTGTGGCGGAGCATCTTGCGGATGAAGAGCTGTCCATCGGCGAATATGTGATGACCGGTGGCGAACTTGCGGCTCTCGTCATGAGTGACGCGGTTGTACGTCTTCGACCCGGAGTCCTCGGCAAACAGGAATCGCTCGCCATGGAATCACATTCGATCAAAGGCACACTCGAATATCCGCAATACACGAGACCTGAAGTCTATTCCCCTCCTTACGAAGGAGGGGTTAGGGGAGGTTCCGGTCGATTGACAAAAAAGAAAAAAAAACCGGCTTGGCGCGTACCAAAAATTTTATTGAGCGGGGATCACAAAAAGATTGAGGCGTGGCAGCGAGCTTTCCTCATCCCTAGAACATTTTAATTTCTTTTATTTCTATTCAACCTTTCATTTCCCATACACCTCCTCATGGGTTCCAACATCTACAATCACAATACCATCTTCCACGTACGCAAACAGAACTCATATATCATACGACACGGAAATGCTCCATGTGGGAGGCTGGCGGTTCTGTAATTTGTGTAATCGAAGTGACGGATGCTGAAGCTGGATGGCTAAGAGAGAAAACTTTTGATCTAATCGAATAAGAAAATCCGGATACTTTTTGACTAATTTAGCAATTTTCTTTTTAATGGACGCGCGGAGATGAATGATCATCTGATTGAAAACAATTCGCGAAAGGAAGCGATACGAATCGATGTACCATTTTTATAACTTTTCAGCGCAAGCTCCAGACTTCGTTTTATTTTTTTGGTCAGAGGAAAAACGGGCACCGGAAGAACCAGCCCTTGATCGTTCGCATACGCCATCAGCAACCGACGCGCATATTCATGCGGTTGCACCCCCTCACGAGCCGCCCGTTTCGTGAAAAGCGTTTGCTGTTTTTTATTTAAAACCAATTCAACTTTCATGAAAATAGTGTAGGGGTATTTTTTTCAGATGTCAAACACATAACCTCGAAGGGTAAGGGGTCTCTAAACCCGAAGCGGTTCTTTGTGACGATAGTACCATTTTGCCAGCTCCAAAGCGGTCACATTGAATGCTCCTACCACAAAAACTCCCGCAAGCCAATGGACTGGCAACGCAACGGTTCCAAAAACTTTTTGAAAAATCGGAAGATAGAGCGTCAACAGAGTGAGTCCCACACCGATCATCACGCCGATATTGAGATGCCGATTGGAAAACGGATGATACTGAAAAATACTTTTTCGCAAATTCCGTAAGGCAAAAGACAAAAACAAAGTATAAGTCGCAAAAGATGCAAAGATAAAGGTTCGAACCAAGGGGGATGGAAAACCGAGTTTGAGCAAGAGGATATATAAACTGAACAAAAATCCACTACTCAAAATTCCAACCACCAAAATATAAAAACGCATAGATCCATCGAGAAGATGGCTCTGTACGCGCATGGGTTTATGGCCTAGCGCGTCTCCTTCTCGATCAAAAGCAAAGGCCACGGCCGGAAAACTGTCGGAAAAAAAATTCACAAATAAAATTTGGAGAGCATTCAAAGGAAGAGCGATGCCGGCGAGCAATGAACCTCCGATCAAAAACAATTCGTCGGCGCTATTGCACAAAAGAAACACAATCACTTTACGAATATTGCTAAAAATTCTCCTTCCTTCTTCAATAGCCGCGACAATGGTCAAAAAATTATCATCCAAAATAATAAGATCTGCCGCGCTTTTGGCCACTTCCGTTCCGGAACCGACCGCCACTCCCATGTCCGCGGTTTGCAAAGCCGGAGCATCGTTAACGCCATCGCCCGTCACAGCGACAACTTCCCCTCGCGCCTGATACCAACGTACCAAAAACATTTTTTGTTCCGGCGTTACTCGCGCAAAAACGTGTATACGCGGCAAGAACCCGTCTAATTCCTCCGGAGAAAACGCGGCTAATTCATCGCCGGTGATGACCGCGCCCTCTCCATCAATCAATCCAATTTCTCGAGCAACCGCCTCGGCCGTCCCGCGATGATCCCCTGTCACGATCACCGTTTTGACCCCGGCTTTTGCCATGCGCGCGATCGCCTCTTTCACGCCGGAACGCAAAGGATCGCGAAAAGTGAGTAACCCTTCAAAAACATATTCATGCCACGCATGATTCTGCGCAAATTCCTTCACATCTGTGATCACTTTTGAAATAACTCCAAGCACGCGCTCACCACTCAAAGCACGTCGCTCAATCTCTTGATGCAGTTCTCGTTTTTCCTGATCGGAAAGATGCGTAAATCGCAAAAGAATATCCGGCGCGCCAAAAATCACGGCACGAAGTTTTGAGCCTGACGAAACGAGCGAAGCCGAATATTTTGTGTCGGAACGAAACGGCAAGCGCTCAACAAACGTCACCGTTCGTAACACAACCGGAAGATGGACTCCTCGAATTCCTGCCTCTCGTACCAAAGCGGCCTCCATAGGCCGACCACTCACCTTCCACTCTGCGGGCGCATCTTCGGGATTCTCGATCATGGCTTCCAAATTGATCAAGGCATCCTGCAACAAATGCTGCTGCGCCTCGGCCTCCTCGTCATGCTTATAGGGCAAAACCGCCACGAGCTGCATTTGAGCCTTTGTCAACGTCCCCGTTTTATCCGTCAGGATAATGCTCGTTGAGCCAAGAGTTTCCGCGGCCAAAAGTTTTTTGACGATTCCCTTACGCTTGGCCAAACGCTCGACTCCGACGGCGAGAATCACCGTCAAAGCGATGGGCAGCCCCTCCGGAATAACGGATACCGCTACCGCGACCGTCAAAAGCAACATATCAAACAACGGATATCCCACGGCAAGACCCAAAAAAAACAAAACGCCCATGAAAAAAAGAAAAATTTTCCCGAGGGTTGCGGAAAATTTTTGCACGGCTCTCTGCAAAGGCGTTTTGTCTTGATCGCCCGCTTTAACGAGCGCGGCGATTTTCCCGAATTCCGTATGATAACCGGTGACGGTGATCATGGCTTCCGCAAAACCTTGTTGGACCAACGTCCCTCCATACACCATGGAAACGCGCTCGGGTAAAATGGTGGAAAGATCAACGGATTCGATCCGCTTTACAACCGGCAGAGACTCTCCTGTTAACACGGATTCGTCCACCTCCAATCCCGTCACTTGAATAAGACGGGCATCCGCGGGAACGCGATCCCCTCGTGATAACCGAATAACGTCTCCCGGAACAAGTTCGGACGCGTCCACTTCTTTCTCTCTCCCGCGACGACGGACACGGACATGGATTTGGATATAAGATTTTAACTTTTCTAAAACGGTTTCCGCTTTTTGTTCCTGCCAAAATCCAAGAATGGTGTTTGCCGTAATGGCGGCTAAAATCACCGCCGCATCAACCCACTCTTTTAAGACAAAAGTGAGAATGGCCGCCAATAATAAAACGATAATGAATGGACTCTGAAATTGACGTAATAAAATCCGAAGAGAGGAGTCACCGGCGCCATCTCGAAAAAGATTGAGACCGGTCACGGCTCGACGCCGTAAGACTTCTTCCTCGGACAAACCTTCCAACGGGGTTTTAAGGACTTTTAACACATCCAAAACCTCCATGGACCAAAAGGGTTGATGGGTCATTTCCGGATGAAACATAAATTTCTCCTATCATAACAGATTTCGAGCTTCAACAACTAACGTTCATCCGTGAGTTCAAGACTGGCAAAAATTTCTTCTGATGGCTCAAAACCTGCTGGAAAACGGATTTGAAGAATAACACGAGATGGTTTGACATAAAAAAATGCTTGACGTGGTGGTTCAAGGATTTGACTCGCATCACCATTATGAAAGGATCCATCAAACCAAAATTCATAAGCGACTGTTTTCCCAATCATTTCTGTCGTAGTAACGGGATTGTTCTTCAGAGAATTTTGTTTCTCAATAAAATCAGCAAATGATGAGAGTGGCCATTCATAACGCTTGATCGTTTCCTGAAACCCCGGATATGAGCGCAGTGGTTCTGGGTCTAACGCATCAATTCCAAACAAAAATTTATCATGAGCGTCATACACATAGACACTCCTTGAATAAAGGATATTCTGTACCGCATCATCCATGTTCACCAATCGACTGCCTCGCGGATAACCAAAACGGTATCCATACTTCCTGTTTTGAATGAGCGAACCAAGGGCTTCTGGAGGGAAAATATTCTCTCGAGTCGTTGAAGCATTCGCCTTGGCCATGCGTGCTTTCAAGGATAACTCGCAAGCGGTCTGCTGGACATTCGAATCTTCTCTTAACAATCCATGGCGACGGCAGATAATCAAAGCTGATTTTTTGTCTTTAGGATAAACCGTAACCGCGACATCTATGGCGCACCCATAATCAACGATGCCAATAATTTTTTCCGCTTCGGGACGCGCCTTAATTGCTTTTGTAACACAATCCTTGATTTGTTCTTCGTATGGTCCCAATTTTTGAGAAAGGACTACAAGTTTTCCTATTTCCCAAATACCCTGTCCAAAAGTTCTTCTAGACCGACTCGGAGTAAATATTTGATCCACAATCACCACAAAGATAACAATGGTCCAACCAGCATAATGCAGAATCTTGTTTCTTGTTTTTGACTCCATAGCTCCCTCATAAAGTATCCTGTTCTATATTTATAGGCAAACAAAAAAACCGTACCTCGAAGCAAATGGGTACGGCAAGTTCTAACGATGAAGGAGCGGCTTACGGATGGGCGAGCCAGCATTCGCCCGTGTCTTCCTCCCATCCTTGGACGCTCACGGCGGTGTTGGTTGAAACGGGCGATCCCGGAGCACCTGCGACCATGTGAAACCAGATGCTCTCTTCCGGCTTGAGTCGCTGACGACCATCGTCTCCGAAGAAGTCCTTGACCGGCGGATCCGTGGTCGCCCGTGAGAGATCCACCGCAAAGGTGGTGTTGTACTCGGGGTAGCCGAATGGGTTTTTGACGCCCAAGTCCTCTTCCTTGATGACCGTGAAACCGTCGAGAGGTGAATCGACGTTACTCCCCACGTCATCCTTGTCCGCTCGGTAGAAGGCGATGAGCACGCGCGACGACCGCCCTTGGTACTTGGCCATCTCCTCCTCGAACCACTGCGTGCCGAGCGTGGTCCATCGCATGACGCACTGGAGGCTCTGAGCACGCTCGATGGGGTTGGGCAAGGGAGCATCCCGCGCGCACCCGACCGCCCACATGACACAGAAAACACTCAAAATTTTCATCATCCGCATGGCTTTCCTCCTGTTGAATGGTGATTCTTTTATACAATAAAATTTGAATATCGTCAAGAATGATCGCTTGACGCACGCCGTAAAAACTCGTATTCTCTGACAGCGTGGCTCGTTCGTCTAACGGTTAGGACAGCGGCTTTTCAAGCCGTCAATAGGGGTTCGATTCCCCTACGAGCTACCACGATAACACTTTCCGAAAAACGGGAGGTGTTTTCAGTTAAGATTTTTCCCACTAACTCACGGGCGAAACGGAGGGCGTCCCACGGATTTTTCCCCCCGAACGAAAAAAGATTTTCCCCCACGATTGGTACAGATTTTTCGCTTGTTTCCGAAGATTTTTCCCCCTCGCTTGAACACGAAGACACGGATTTTTCCCCCACGATTGGCCACGCGAATACAAATTTTTCCCCCTCGAATTTTGTGGGTTCCAGACGGAGGTTTTGGGAGGAGAGGAGGAGGTTCGTATCCCCTCGCGATTTTTAATCAGTCTTACTTTGCCCAAAAAAGAGAAGAATTTTTATTATAGGACAGTGGATAACTCTATCAGAGTTGTGGTATACTAATGAGGCACCAAATCTAAATAATAGAAGCTTTTTTTAATTGCCGTCTCGGTCAGACACTTTGAGAAAGCTTCTCTTTGGGTTTGGTGCACCGGGGCGGCTATTTAAGTTTTAATTATTTTATTCAATGGAAACCACGGAATTTCTCTGGTGTTAAGATGAGAAATGTTTGGCGTTTAGTCGTCTGCTCTAAGCCAAATGTTACGCTGGCTTAACGACGAGAAACTCCGTGGTATCGCCACCCCT
>JAUSEV010000015.1 GCA_030649995.1 Candidatus Uhrbacteria bacterium | reverse complement strand
ACGATTACACGACTTGTGCAGGTGTAAAAAAAGCTTTTGAAGAATATTTTTCCGACAAACCACAAACAATCGAAATCCTTAAAACAACCCAATGCAAAGTTGGAGTGACCCCTTCGTTTTCGGACAACTTTTACTAATTTTGTAGCGACACTTTTTTTAACATCTCCTCGTAGCACTCGCGCGGGGTCTTGTACCCCAACGCGGAGTGGATGCGTTCGTGGTTGTAATCCACGAACGCGGCTTGAATAACGGACTGCGCGTGTTGGAAGGACTCGAACTCGTGGGACCAGATGTACTCGACTTTGAGCGTTGCGTGGAACGATTCGATATACGCGTTGTCTTCCGGCGTCTTTTTGCGAATAGTCTCGTGCTCAAACCCACATTGTTTGAGGAACGCCTCAAACCGACGCGACGTGTACTGTCCTCCGTTGTCGGTCTGGAATCGGAGTCCGATTATCTGCATGGTTTTTGGAGCGTGGTTCTCCAACGCCATGGTAATCGATGGCTCGTTGTCACTCGTGGCACAGGTTTGAGTAAAATTGTATCCGAGCCACTCGCGTGTACAACAATCCAACACGTTGAATAGATACGCCCACCCGTCTTTACCGCACCAGATTTTGGTCATGTCCGCCTGCCAGTACTCATCCGGATGCGTGGGACGTGGCAAGGTCTGACCGGTCCGAGTACGGTATCGTTTGTGGAAGGGCTTTAGCCACCCGTTTAAACGCATGACTCGTTGGACCGCTTTCTTGTTGACGCGCATGCCTTTTCTGCGAAGCATGGCCGTGATGCGTCGATATCCGTAGGCAACACGACCCATGCATTGTTGTCGAACCGCTTCCACTACTCCCGGTTTTGGTGCCACGGTTCTCGGACGCGGTTTGTAATACAACGCGCTACGAGAAACGCCAGCCAATTGGCTGGCGTTGTTCACGCTCAAACCTTGATCGACCAGCGTCATCACGACTTGCCTCCTTTTCCGGATAGAAACGTTTTTTTTAAAACGCTATTCGCAATCGACAAGTCCGCAACGAGTTGCTTGAGCTCGTTGATCTCGGTTTGTAACGCATCCTCGCTCGTGGTCGCTCCCCGAACCAAACCACGCTTACCCGCTTCGAGAAACTGGGTGCGCCAGGCATAGTACTGAGCATGATTTAAGTTGTGCCTGCGGCACAACTCCGACATTTGAATATTCGTGGTGAGCCCTTCGAGAACAATCTGAGCTTTCTCCTCAACGCTCCAACTTCTTTTCGTCATCAAACAACCTCCTTTTTTATGACTGATTTTGTCACTTAAAAGGTTGTCCGAACGTAGAGGGGGTCAGTACA
>JAUSEV010000003.1 GCA_030649995.1 Candidatus Uhrbacteria bacterium | reverse complement strand
GTCATTCCTTTTAGAAGTAAATGCTGTTCGTTATAAAGGGAAGGTCCTGATTTATATTTATGTTCCAGCTTCATCGCAAGTTCATCGCTGTAATGGAAAGGTCTACGATCGTCGTATTGACGGTGATTATGAAGTGAAAGCTGATACGCAGATCAGAAATATCTATACCCGAAAGAGTGTCTATTACACGGAAGGGATCATCTATCCGTATTTGAAAGAGACGCATTTTGTTAAGGGCATCGTTAAAAGAGCGCGGTCTATCATCAGAGTGTATCGGCCCGAGCACCCATGGAATGATCTCTCTGATAAAGAATTCTTTATCGCCTCCGGTTTATATCGCCGCGATCTGGCTACTGCCAAGAGTGGTTTTACGCTTGCCGCTCTGATGCTTTTTGGACGCGAGGAGATAATTCAAAGCGCTGTCCCGCATTATAAGATCGACGCGCTTTTACGCCGGGAGGATACCGAGCGGTATGATGACAGGGAGAATATCCGCTGTAATCTGATCGATGCGTATGACGTTCTGATGAATTTTGTCGCTAAACATTTGCCTGACAAATTTTTTATGGAAGGCGACCAGCGCGTATCATTGCGGGAAAAGATATTTCGTGAGATTGTCGCCAATTTTCTGATCCACAGAGAATACATGAACGCGCACCCTGCCACACTGATTATTTACAAAGATAGTGTGGAAACAAAGAACGCCAACAAGCCGCACACTTTCGGGCCTCTTTATCCGGGCAAATTCGAGCCTTTTCCGAAAAATCCGAATATGGCTAAGTTTTTTGCTCAAATAGGGCGCGCTGAAGAGTTGGGCACAGGTATCCGCAAGGTATTTCATTACATCAAGGCTTATTCGGGAAGCGATAGAGTAGAATTCTTAGATGAGGATCTGTTCGTTGTGAAGGTGCCGCTGGTCTCACCTGTGGAGAAATCTGTGGAGAAAACTGTGGAGAAAACTGTGGAGAAAATTCTCAGTTTAATTATGTTAAATTCGCGGATTACTCAGCAGGAACTTATAAATAAGACAGGCTTAACGCGGCGTGGAGTTGAGTGGAATTTAAAGAAATTGAAAGCGGGCGGTAGAATTCGCCGCAATGGCCCCGATAAGGGTGGGCACTGGGAAGTCAGTGCATAACGATTGCGGAATATGGTATACGGAATACTTTCCTATATATGAATAACCGCCATCACCTTTTTCGTCATTGAGACTGTGTCCCAATTGTTTTAAACATCGTTCTTTGTCAGCCGAATTTTTGTTTTACCGGCAAATCAGGTGAATATTTTCGCAAAATGCGATTAAGTCGGCTCGGGGCATTATCACCCTTGCGATTTATCCGCACACCAGAAGGCCACGCCTATAAAAGCGTGGATAAATGGCTTTTGGTGCGGAGTTCCGCCACGCGGAACTCCTAAACAGAATGGGTCGCGGGTATAAACCCGCGGGACTCCACCCTTGTAATTTTTGAATAAGCGCCGGAATCCCAAGTATTGTTATCATGCGCGCCATATTAAAACAGGTCGCGGCAAGCCCTATTTCGGCATTTGCCCCGTCCTTTCCGCGCATGAGGAAGCTGTCGAACTTCAAGTTTCGCTTGATATGCCCAAAGGGGTGTTCTGATTTTTGCTTGCGCAGCTTATATACAGCCTGCGCATCGGGGAGCCTATACCGCGCCTCGAACTTAAGCCGCTCTTCCTCGTTCCATAGCCGGCCGATCTGACGGCCTGATTTGCTCTTTGTGCAATGCCCAAAGTGACGGCACTTGTGACAAGTTTTTGGATCGGTCATCATGTATACATCGGATTTATTTTCATTATTGGGATGGTGGAATGGGAGCTTATGTCCCTCGGGGCAGATATAACAGTTATTATTTTCGTCGTAACGTAAGTTATTTTTATGGAACTCTCCGCGGTCTTTTTCGGACGCCTGCCGTTGTGACGGGACGATGACAGTGATGTCTTTTTTATCGATCTTTATCAATTCTTCGGTACTTGAGTACCCTGAATCCGCGCAGGCGGTTTTGCAAGGTTCTTTCAATATCTGGTTAGCCTGGTCGATCTGGGAAGCGAACTGATTTAAGTCGTTGTTATCGCTTACGGCATCTACG
>JAUSEV010000002.1 GCA_030649995.1 Candidatus Uhrbacteria bacterium | reverse complement strand
GTGACATTGGAAGAAGTGACATTCAAGGCCGTGAGGTTCGTGATGGTTGAGGTGGCAGAATTGACGAGGATGCCTCCGCTTAATGTCGCGAGACTTGTCGCTGACAATGTGGTGAAAGCTCCGGTTGAAGCATTTGTTGCGCCGATGGTAGTGCCGTTGATCGTGCCTCCAGAGATCGTCGCATTGGAAGATGTGAGGTTGATGATATTTCCCGTGGTGCCTGATGCTGTCGTAAAGCCAAGCCATGTGGAAGTGGCACCGGTGAAACTTCCGTTGGTAGCGAATAAATAGGTGGAAGTGGCGTTATAGATGGAAGAGAGTGTTCCGCTTGCGGTTGTGAATCCTAGCCATGTGGTGGTGGTGTTGGTTCCTGTGGCATTAGTCCAGAGTAAACCGGAAAAAGTATTTGATCCTGACCAAGTATTGGTGTCACCCAAAAGAGTAGATGACGAGCCGCTACCTCCACCACACCCTGTACACGTTCCAACCGTCAGAGTATTTACTCGAAGACTCGTACCTGTTGCGCCTACAAATCCCAACCATCCTGTTGAGGTGACGTTATAGACGGTCTCTGTGGTGCCGCTCGCAGTCGTATAACCCAACCATGTGGTTGTAACATTGGAAGAAGTGACGTTGATGGTCGTCAGGTTCGTGATAGTGGAAGTTGCATTGTTGACGAGGATGCCTCCGCTTAATGTTGCGAGACTTGTGGCAGACAATGTGGTGAAAGCTCCTGTTGAAGCATTTGTTGCGCCGATGGTGGTGCCGTTGATCGTGCCTCCAGAGATCGTGGCATTGGAGGATGTAAGGTTGATGATATTTCCCGTAGTGCCGCTTGCTGTTGTGAAGCCAAGCCATGTGGAAGTGGTTCCGATAAAAGTTCCGTTAGAGGCAAAGACCGAAGTGCCTGATGCTGTTGTGAAACCTAACCATGTCGAAGTGGCGTTGGTGGCAGTAAGGTTAAACACCGTTTCTGTCGTTCCGCTCGCAGTCGTATAGCCTAACCATGTGGTTGTGACATTGGAAGAAGTGACATTCAAGGCCGTGAGGTTCGTGATGGTTGAGGTGGCAGAATTGACGAGGATGCCTCCGCTTAATGTCGCGAGACTTGTCGCTGACAATGTGGTGAAAGCTCCGGTTGAAGCATTTGTTGCG
>JAUSEV010000035.1 GCA_030649995.1 Candidatus Uhrbacteria bacterium | reverse complement strand
ACACTCTCTTCCATCTATAACGCCACTTCCACCTATTTATTCGCTACCAACGGAAGTTTCACCGGTGCCACCACCACATGGTTAGGTTTCACGACAGCGAGTGGCACCACGGGAAATATCATCAACCTCACTTCTTCCAATGCCACGATCACCGGTGGCTCTATCAACGGCACTACCATCGGACTCACTAATGCTTCTACAGGAATCTTCACGGATGTGACTTCGACCAACGCCACAACCACAGCCCTCGCTTTCACAAGCGCTTCAGGCACCACTCTTAGAGCTATCAATCTCACATCATCAAACGTCACCATTTCAGGAGGAGCTATTGATGGCACTACCATCGGTGCAACCAATGCTTCAACCGGAGCTTTCACCACATTGTCAGCGACAAGTCTCGCGACATTAAGCGGAGGCATCCTCGTCAATTCTGCCACCTCAACCATCACGAACCTCACGGCCTTGAATGTCACTTCTTCCAATGTCACGACTACATGGTTAGGCTTCACAACCGCAAGCGGCACACTCTCTTCCATCTATAACGCCACTTCCACCTATTTGTTTGCCACGAACGGAAGTTTCACCGGTGCCACAACCACATGGCTTGGTTTCACGACAGCAAGTGGAACGACAGGCAACATCATCAATCTCACTTCTTCCAACGCCACGATCTCTGGAGGCACGATCAACGGCACCACCATCGGACTCACTAATGCCTCCACAGGTATCTTCACGGATGTCACAACCACAAACGCCACAACCACAGCTCTCGCTTTCACAAGCGCATCAGGTACTACTCTTCGTGCTATCAACCTAACATCTTCCAATGCAACTATCACCGGAGGCACGATCAACGGCTCCACCATCGGTGCCACAGACGCTTCCTCCGGAGTGTTTACAAACGCCACATCAACAAACTTCTTTGTCACGAGCGCCACAACCACCAATCTCGCGGTCACAGGCTATCTCACAGCAGCCACGACAACGGTCACAGGAACACTCTCTCTCACAACAACAGCTTGGACAGGAGGAACTCCAACCCTCTTCACGATCACAGGCCCTTCTCACACGACTCTTGCCGCTTCCACGGAAGCTCCGGACATCAACTTTAACCTCGCAAGAACCGTCCAATTCAATACCGGAAACATCGGTATCCAAAGAGCCGTCACTCTCTCCGCCCCCACCTACAACTTCGTCGCCACTTCCACGATTACAAACGC
>JAUSEV010000033.1 GCA_030649995.1 Candidatus Uhrbacteria bacterium | reverse complement strand
CTTGGAATTCTCCCGCCACCGAGAACGAGGCTACGGGATGTTGCGGACCGTAATCAATCACTATCGGCATGGTGGTCGAGGATTCTTGCGCTTCGATGACTGAAATCGAAGTTGCCGTGGAGGTGGGGCTGCTCTGCGTCATCGTTGGTTCGAATTGAGTGGTGGTCGCCGCGCTCGCCGTCGGAGAAGTCGAAGTGACGAGATTTTGGGTGGTTTTGTCCTGACAACCGTCGCACCAACCGGGTGTGCCGTAGGTGAAGATGCCGATATCAAAATTTTGTGAGCTCGTGGCGGTGAACCATGCGCCGGGTTGATCGCCAGATAGCAGAGGACTCATGCGTGTCATAGAGGCTTTGTTTTCATCATTGGAACCGGCGAACGGCGTAAGACCGTTTCCGGCCTGATCGATGATCGAGCCTTGAGGATCAAGCAGTTGAATTTTCAATTTATCATTCGGCAAAGAGACGGAGCTCGTGACCATGTCAGGCGTGATATTTAAAATGCTTTTCGTGTCACCGGCATCATAGTTGGAGATGAGGAAAGTTGACCAAGCCGGGATGACATCACTTATTCCAAAAATCATATTTCGATTTCCGCTCGCCCCGGTCAGTTGATATCCGTTCAAAATGATAGGTTCATGCGTGAGATTCCACACTTCAAGCCATTCATCCGCCGAAGAAAGGCTTGAACCGGCCCAATGTATTTCTCCAATCACGAGAGAGGGCTCCTCCGCTTTCAACGGAAGAGGGATGGAAGACATAAGCAAACTGAAAATGAGGAGGCTGGCCAGCTGGCGCCTCTGGAACAGGTGAGACATATTTTTTTATTTTAGGATGGTATTTTTTTTCATTTCCATCATGACACGGGTTTGAAAATTCCTGTGGACAAACCTTTCTGCCGTGACGGGAATGCTTTTTCAAAAATGAAAAATGTTTTTTGATTCTGACAAAGTCACTCAACTGTCATCACGAACGGAATCCTTCGACAAGCTCAGGAAAAACTCCGTGAAGCGTGGTGATTTCTGTTGAGAGAAAAATATTTGTTAGGAGAGGCTGACATCAAAAATCAACTTCATGAATTTTTGCGTAGGGGGCTTGACAGCTATCGAAAACGGTCTGTGATTGTAAAGAGAGGTGTGGATAAGATGCCCTTGCCATCCGTTCTATTTTTGTTCTAACATACTCTTATGCCACCGTCTCTGACGCCAAAACAAAAAGAGGTGATTGATTTTATCGTGAATTTTATCAATGATCGCGGTTATTCTCCTTCTTATCGAGAGATCGCAAGCGGTCTTGAACTCGCCTCTCCTTCCACGGTCCATGCCCACATTCAGGCTTTGCGTTTGCGTGGGTATTTGCGAGGCAGCGAATCGTCAAACAGCGGTACGCGAGAATTGGAACCAACGGATAAAGCGGTGCGTTGGGGCAGAAGCGTTCTTTTGCCGCTCAAAGGGCTGATCACTGCCGGCAAACCGATCGAGGCAATAGAAGAACAGGAGACTATTGCGGTGCCGGTTGATTTAGCTCCAGATTCAGCCAACTCGTATGTGTTGCGAGTCAAAGGCGAATCCATGATCGAAGATGGGATTCTCGATGGAGATTATGTGATTATCGAACGCAACCCATCACCAAAAAACGGCGACGTGGTGGTCGCGCTTTTGGATAATTCTTATGCCACGCTCAAAAAGTTTTATCGTGAACGCGATCGCATCCGCCTGCAACCGGCTAACAAAACCATGAAACCTATTTATTGTTATGATCCATTGATTCAAGGAGTGGTGCGAGCCGTCATTCGGAGCTTTAGGCAGCTTTGACGCCTTTTGGATTTGGACCGTATCGATTTTCACCGGGCTCACTGTCAAGAACCATAAAAATAAACAAGACGATTCCACCAACAATGGGGACTAGACCGAAGAAGTACCACCATCCACTACGATTTGTGTCGTGAAGTCTGCGCACGGTTAAGGTAATTGAAGGAATGAATATAGCTAAGTAGTAAAGCCAAATTAGAATATTCAAATATTCACTAATGAAGCTGCTAGCGATGACGGTGGTGAACACGCCGATAGCGCTGAATAAGTAAAAGTACCAATATTCCGCCCTTTGTGCGCGCCCATCGACTACGGCGTATTTTTTCCAGACCTCGAGATAAAATTCATAAGATTTCATATGGGAAATAGAGTAGCAAACAGAGCGGAGAAGGTCAAATTTTGATTTTTAATGGATGAGAGTTTGACGCTTCATGCTACGTGTTACATGCTACCTATCTGAACCTCACCTAACCTCTCCTTCGTAAGGAGAGGAATCTGAATCTATGCGCGTCATCACGGATTTCCATCTGCATTCCAAATGGTCTCGAGCCTGTTCCAAAGAATTGACGATCAAAAACATCGCGAAAATGTGCGAGCGCAAGGGGATTCAGTTTGTGGGCACATCGGATTTTACGCATCCGGCTTGGCGCGAGGAGATCGGAAAAGAGTTGGAAGAGGCGGGAGGCGGATCGTTTCGATTGAAAAATGAGGAGTCACCCACCCATTTTTTACTCTCCAGCGAAATCTCTTGCATTTACAAACGCCACGGCAAGGTGCGGCGGGTTCATCATTTGATCCTTCTGCCAACGTTGGCCGCTGTTGATCGCTTCAGCGTCGCGTTAAATCAGCGTGGCTGTAACCTCAAAAGCGATGGGCGTCCCATCATCGGACTTGATTCTGAAGAATTGTTAAAGTTTGTTCTTGCGGCTGATCCTCAAGGTTTGCTCATTCCGGCGCACGCCTGGACGCCGTGGTTTGCGATTTTTGGTTCCATGTCGGGCTTTGATTCTCTCGAAGAATGTTTTGGAGAGATGACAAAGCATGTGACGGCGATCGAGACAGGCCTCTCATCAGATCCAAAAATGAATTGGCGACTTAGCCAGCTCGACAAAGTGTTTTTGGTATCAAATTCCGATGCGCACTCGCTCGACAAGCTCGGTCGTGAAGCAAATGTGTTTGATATGGAGAAGCCGAGCTATGATGAGTTGCGTCGCATTCTGGTTGAACACGATCAAACAAAGTTTCTCGAGACGATTGAATTCTTTCCCGAAGAAGGCAAATACCACGTTGATGGCCATCGCGCTTGCAAATTTTGGTGCGAACCGGCGCAGACAAAAAAATTGAAAGGGATTTGTCCAAAATGCGGAAAGCCGCTCACGGTCGGCGTGCTTCATCGAGTGGATGCCATCGCCGATCGAGCGGTTGATGCGTCGCCGTCCGGGGTTATACCCTTTCGTTCGATCGTGCCGCTGGCTGAACTGGTAGGAGATGTTCTGGGAGTCGGTCCTGCTTCAAAAAAGGTGCGGATCGAGGTGGATAAGCTGTTGCGGGAGAGTCGATCGGAATTCGCGATTTTGCTCGATATTCCCGAGTCAGAACTGGCTCGTTTTACGAGCCCGGAAATCGTGGAGGCGATCCGGAAAATGCGTGCCGGTCAGGTCTCGATTCGTCCGGGATATGATGGAGAATTTGGTGTGGTATCGATCATGGGGGCAGCGGCGGAGCGGTTAAAAAAACAACAGACGAAATTATTTTTATCATAACAAAACCCCCCTCCAAATGGAGAGGGGTTTTCCTCCTAACAAAGAACATCAAGAAAACTAGATCTTCTTTTTCTTGGTTGCCTTTTTCTTTTTTGAAGCTTTCTTTTTTGCCATGCTTATCACACTCCTTTCTTTTTAGTCGCTCCAACATGAGCGTCAGAGTCGATGTTCGTCGTGACGCGCGCGCATCACTCAACGATCATGACGAAAGTATAACACATATTTTGTGTTTTGTGTGTCAAGTGGATAAAAAAAGTTTGTCAAGAGTGTTTGTCAAGAGGGGAAATGTGAATAAGATTGTGAAGCATGAAACATGAATTATGAAACATGGAGCATCAAAAAAGAAAAATATTTTATGTTTTATGTCACGCGTGATCGGTTCTGACCCTCCCTCTTTTGTAAAGAGGACTTCGATGAGCTCAGTCGAATCGGAGATGGAGGGAGTTAGTCCTCTCGGACGAGAACCCTTTTTATTTTTTAACTCCTTCTAGCCTCCTCTTTAGCAAAGAGGAGGAATCTGAAAAAGTGGATAAAGGGGGGTTGACAGGTGTTTTGAAGTGGCGTAGCGTAGATGGTGGATAGTACGTGCGAAAGGTCCGCCGTCGGTCGAGGGAAGGGGCAGCGCAGACGAGTATCCGTCTAAGTCAATTGAGTGTGGAACCTTTTCAATACAGAGGTTCCAACCATAGCATGCCCACGAAATTGTTTGTTGGTGGCATTCCTTACCGCACGTCGGATCAGGAGCTCCAGCAACTTTTCTCCCAGGCCGGCGAAGTGGTTTCCGTGTTCATTCCGATGGACCGGGAAACGCAGCGCCCACGCGGATTCGCCTTCGTTGAGATGGCGGACGACGCGGCCGCGGACAAGGCGATCTCGATGTTTGACGGCTCCGATATGGGAGGCCGCCGCATCGCGGTCAACAAAGCCCGTCCGATGGAGGAACGCGCCCCGCGCGGCCCTCGAATGTAAGAGAAAAACAAAAACTCCCCGGTCGCAAGATCGGGGAGTTTTGTTAATACTCCGAGCGGGGGAAACCTCCCTTAATCCCTCCTTCGTAAGGAGGGGGATCCGTCGGAATCTGATTCCTCTCCTTACGAAGGAGAGGTTAGGTGAGGTTGGAGCCTTCCGTTTTCGATCTACACCCCCAACTGTTTCCTTATTTCTTCTTCGACCTTCGTTGGATTCGCCCGTCCTTCTGTCACTTTCATCACTCCACCTACAAACCATTTAATGACTCCCAGTTTTCCGGCTTTGACTTGTGCCACTTGATCGGGATTTTCTTTGATCAAGCGCTTGACCGTCTCCTGTATCAATTTTGGATCTTCATGTTGACCGAGATTGTGTTCTTCGAGCAGATGCGATGGATCAGTTCCCGTATCCACCATCAGTGTCAGAAGTTTTTGCGCATTGGCGCTGCCGATTACGCCCTCGTCAATCAAATGAATAAATTCGGCAAAGTTTTCGGCTGTGATCTTGAGTTCGTTTATCGTCAAATGTTTTTGCGCAAGCAGTCCGGCGAGCTTGCTTGTGAGCCAACCGCTGACGAGTTTAGCTCGTTTCTCGTTTCTCGTTTCTCGTTTCTCTTCTTGTAGCTCGCTCATGACTTTTTCCGCATAATCTGCCCAGCCATCGTTGGCGACTAAAAAATTCACATCGTTCGTCGAGAAGCCATGCTCCTCTTGCAGACGCAGGCGTTTGGCAGCGGGCAATTCTGGAAGTTGCGCTCGTTCGGATTCAGCGATCTCTTTTAGAAAAAGAGGCGGCAGATCCGGTTCGGGGAAGTAGCGATAATCGGCGTTCGTTTCTTTTAAGCGTTGCTCAAACGTCACTTCCTCGTGTTCATTCCAGCCGCGCGTGGCACCTTGTGGCTTTTCATTTTTTTGATACAACTCGGTTTGTCGTTTGATTTCATATGCCAGTCCGCGTTCAACCGCTTTGAATGAGTTCAGATTTTTGATTTCAATTTTTGGATTGTACTCGGCTTGCAACGGTAAATTTTTTTCATCGACTGGCAAGAGTGAGATGTTTGCATCGCAACGCATAAATCCTCGTTCCATATCGGCATCGGAAGCTCCAATGGTGCGCAAAATCATTTGTAGTTCTTGTAAAAATGTTTTCGCTTCGAGCGGCGATCGAAAATCCGGTTCGGTCACGATTTCGAGCAGGGGAGTTCCCGAGCGATTAAAATCAACCAGCGTAGTGTTGGTTTTTGCATCGTGGATATTTTTTGCCGCGTCTTCTTCCAAGTGCGCGCGAGTAATTCCGATGCGGATGTGGTTTCGTATCTCATATCTCATATCTCGTATCTCGTTGGTTGATGGAATGTCGAGTTCGATCGAACCGCCAAGAGAGATTGGGAAATCGTATTGTGAAATTTGATAGCCTTTGGGGAGATCAGGGTAGAAATAATTTTTTCGATCAAAATGGGATTCCGTCGGAATGCGGCAGCCCAAAGCCAGTCCGGCGCGCACGCCAAGTTTAATAGCCGCGGCGTTTAATGCGGGCAAGGCTCCGGGTTGTCCGGTACAGACAGGGCATAGGGAAGTATTTGGAGGCGCATCCTCGCCCACATTCGGACACGCGCAAAACATTTTAGATTGCGTTTTCAATCGAACATGAATTTCGAGTCCAATGATGGGGAGAAAGTGCATAAGTTGCGTAATGCGTAATGCGTAATGAATAGTGTGCTCATTACTCATTACTTATTATCCTTTACTTTCTTTTAACGAATGGAACAGTTTTACTGACCAAGTGATGGCGAGGGGCAGGAGCAGCAGGTTCAGGATGCCTTGGACGAGATACGATCCGGCTATCGTCATGAGATCTCCACTGATCGGGTTATAAATATTAAACACATAATTTATTTTGGCCGGCGCAACAATGATGCCAAAGATGGCGGAAAGAATATTTACGAGAATGATGGAAATGATGATAAATAAAACATAAGCGACGATGACGCGCCAAAAGGTTCCCCACCATCGGCCTTTGACTAGCGCCCACGAAGCGGCGAGCGATTGTGTGCCGCGAAGGTTGTCTTCTATGAGAAAATAACCGGCAAACAGTAAATTGATGGCAAGCCAGATGGCGGGGATGACAAATAAAACCAAACCGCCCAAAACGGCCAAGCCCGTTAAAAGAGAAACCCAGATCAACGGAAAAAAGAACGACCATGCCAAGCGCGCTTCGTTAGGTTCGGGAGTTTTATTTTTATCATTGGCGAGAATCCAGATAATCAGGCGGATACCGATCCACGTCGCGAGGATAACGTTTAAGAGAGCAAACAAAAAGAAGATCGCGCCGCCAATGGCAGGGGAAGATCGAGTCAAAAGAGCCGCGAGAAACATGAGAATGGGTGCCACCATAAACCATACGGAAAATCGCAGGGTTTGATTCCAGTTTCTCACAAATTGATGCCAACTTTCCGTGATGAGGGTACCGATGGGGATGAGGGGGTGGGACATAGAGAAGAATGAGGAAGCAGGAATTAAGAATGAGGAATCAAGAATGAGGAATTATGAATTATTAAAGCATACGAACGGCTCCCATGACAACCTTCCATAACCGTTCGTGGATCTCGTTGATCGAAAGCAATTGACCGTTTTCCGTGCATTCAAGAATCGTCCAACGCTCTTCACGATCAATTTTTGGCAGTTCAAGGTAGGCGGTTTCGGCGGCGCGCAAGTGTTCCGGATCGGCTTCGTGGATGTCACGTTTTTTTCCGTCGAGATAGCCGCGTTCATCTTTTTTTGCAACCAACTCGTAACCGATTTCAGCCGGCACATGTAAGAGTACGGTCATGTCCGGTTTTGGGATGCCGCAGATTTTATATTCCAGTTCATTGAGCCAACGTAAAAAGGAGAGCCGTTGTTCCGGATCCGTAATTTTTCCCATTTGATGACCTTTGCTTGCCGAAACATAGCGATTGGAAATGACGATCGTACCCGCATCGAGTTCGCGTCGAATATCAAACGAAGCATCATAACGATCAAGCGCGTAAAAAAGCGAGGCGCGAAAAGCGCCAACATCAGAGGCATTGCCATATTCTCCGCGCAGATATTTTTCCACAAAATACGCGCTCGGATTTCCGTATCGAGGAAAATCAAACAGTTTGACGGGTCGCCCTTCCGCTTGCAAACGCTCAACCAACTTTTTCGTTTGTGTGCCCTTGCCGGAACCGTCGGTGCCGTCAATGACGATGAATGATGACATAGGCTACGAAATTACGAATGGGATATACGAAAATACGAAACAAAGGAAAAGCCATTATGATCTTCGCGTTCCACCTCGCGCCAAATTTGAGGATCAATCTTTGGGAAGAACGCATCTCCATCGACGACTTGATCAACATGCGTGATGAGTAAACGATCGGCAAGCGGCATCAGCTCGCGATAAATTTCGGCCCCACCGATCACAAAGAGGTTTTCTTGCGAGTGACATTGTAGAGCTTCGTCCATATCGGCGAATACTTCTACGCCTTGAGGAACCGAAAAATTCAACTGTTTTGTGAGTACAATATTGGTTCGTCCCGGCAACGGTCGAAAACGATCGGGAATGGATTCCCACGTTTTTCGTCCCATGAGTACAGGATGACCCATCGTCAAATCTTTGAAATGTTTTAAGTCTTCCGGAATGTGCCACGGAATTTGACCGGCTTTGCCGATGCATCCGTTTTTCGCCACCGCCGCCACAAGAATGATAGACATAAATTATACCGCGATCGCAAACGCGATTTTTGGATGACTTTGATAGCCCATGAGTTCCGTGTCTTCCGCTTTCCAATCAAAAATGGAAGGAAAGTTTTTTGTTTCTATTCGGGGGAGGGGATACAGACTTGAATCGCGAGAGAGCTGTTCTTTGACGCCGTCGAGATGATTGACGTAAATGTGCGTGTCTGCGAGAAATCCGATCAAACGCCCTTCCCCAAATCCGGTTTCTTTTGCGAGAAGATGGAGTAGGAGAGCGTAACTGGCGATATTAAATGGGAGACCAAGCACCGTGTCCACAGAGCGCTGATTCCAAAGGAGATTCAATCGTCCATTGATGACCGTCACCTGAAACGCGTAATGACATGGCGGGAGCGCCATCTGATGCATCTGCAAAGGGTTCCACGCGCACACGATCATGCGACGATCGGACGGGTTGGTTTTGAGCGTATCTATTATTCGACGCAACTGATCCACTCCCTTTCCGGTATAGTCCGCGTCATAATTGGTGTAGGGAGCGTTAAAATGCCGCCATTGAAATCCATAGACGGGACCAAGGTCGCGCTCTTCTGCCATGCGGCGCTTGGCATTTTCCTCGTGACCATAAGGCGCTTTTTCCGGGTTCGCCCACTCATCCCAAATATGATTGTTGTGATCTTGTAACCACGTTTTATCGCTTAATCCTTTGATAAAAAATTCCAACTCGCTGGCGATCAATTTGAACGGCATTTTTTTTGTCGTGAGCAAGGGAAAGCCTTTGGACATGTCATGCTCAAACATGGCGCCGGCGATCGTCAACGCATCAACGCCGGTGCGGTTGGCTTTTTGTTCGCCGTGATCGAGGATATGACGAACGACGTCGAGATAAGCTTGCATATCAAAATCCCAACTCTTTCATCATTTGATGAACCATCGTTTCCAATTCCTCGCGTGTGTTGGCGTTCGCAATCGTTTTCCACGCGCGAGCCATGACCCCGGGGATGGTCACTTCGGTCGAGGCTTTTTCTTCTTTCAAGAATTCTTCCCAAGTCATGTTTTTTTCTCCCACTTTTTCCCCGCGTTTTTTCATGCGTTCATAACGAACTTTCGGCGGCGCATCAATCGCCACGAGTTTAAAGTTTGGGAGCGGCTCGAGCGCCACAATATCTTCGAGACGCCGAATCCCGTCAATCACAATGATGTCTTTTGGTGATGTGACCACGTCGCCTTCAAGAGCATAGGAAAGCACGTCCTCGCCAAAAGTATGGCGTAACGCCTCGGACAGTTTGATCAGATTTTCGCGCGTTTTTTCCAGATGAATTCGGAGGAGAACATCACCCAAAATAGCACTGAATCGAGTATAGTCCGCGCCATACCGCTCGCGCAAAATATCCGCGACTGTTCCTTTTCCGCAACCGGCTTGGCCGACGAGGCCGATGATGAGTTTGGGCATAATTGCCATGAATCATGGAACATGAAACATGAAACGTCAAACAACTGACACTTCAAGAAGACCTCCCTTTATCCCTCCTTCGCAAGGAGGGAGATCCGTCGGAATCTGATCCCTCTCCTTACGAAGGAGAGGTTAGGTGAGGTTGGGGAGTGGGAGAATTAAAAAAGAACCGCGAGGCGGTTCGGTCAGAGACGAGGGTGCGGGAGCGGAGTTGACGATCAGGTCTGGGGAGAGGCTTCGTCGGCCGCCTTGAGATCGCGGATGAGGATCATGGCGTCGCGGAACGCATAATCAGACAGCATCTGCTCCAAGTTCAGCAGCTCTAGTCGCCGAACGACCTCGCTGTATGCGTCTTTCGGGATGATCATGCCGCTGAGCACCCCGATCAGCGTGCCGGCAGTACCGCGAAGCGTACTCCTGCCCAATTCATAAGTGGTGCGCGTAGATTCTCCGAACGCCCTCGTCACTAACGGGGATGGTACTTTCGTTGCCAGCAAGTTATCGGTGATCTCCTCGAGCCTATCCAAGATCACTTCATGTGCCGGTTGTTTGAATTTTGCCATGTCTCACCTTCCTTTTTGGTTGTGAGCCTATTTAGTCAGTTTCTTGGATGGATGTCAAGCGCAGAGTGAGAATGAGAGAATCGTTCCAGCAGATTCGCCATTTTTGAGATGGCTTCTTTTGGATGTGCCATTTCCTTCTTCTTAAGAAGATTGAAAAGCATTTATGATACCGAATCGTTATCAATTTATTTTTTTATGAGATAAAAAAAACGATTTGGAGATTCTATCATCTTTTTCCGACCGTGAGAAGACGATAGAATTGGAAAAAGATCAAAAAAAGTAAAGACAAGTAAAGAAAAATTAAGAGTGGGAAGAAAAAACGTCAAAAAAAAGAACCGCGAGGCGGTTCAGGGAGGAAGTTCGGAGGGCGATGTCGATGATCAGGCTGCGGGTGGGGGAACGGGTACTTCGGGTATGAGCTCGATGATGAGTTTCCTGATTTCGCCGGTTGTCATGAGAGCGGGGGAGAGGAGCAGCGACCAGTCGATTCGCTGGAGTCGAGCCAAGACGTTTCCGCGCTCCTTTTCGGGAATGACCATGAGGCAGAGGACTTTGGTCAGGACAGCCGCTCGGATCTCGATGCCGTAGAGTTGATCTGAATCTGTCCGGATTGGGACATCTAACGTTATGTCAAAGGACAGGTCATACTCTTGTTGGATACGTTCCAGCTGATCGAGGATCACTTCGTGTGCGGGTTTCTTCGGAGATCGTGCGTCAGCCATGGGCCACCCTCCTTTTCAATTGTGAATCTATTTAGTCAGTTTTTTGGATGAATGTCAAGCATGTGTCATTGCGAGTGAAGTTCTGACGGAGTGTGGCAATCTCTCCTACGACCGATAAGAGATTGCCGCGTCGCTCGCAGACTCACTCCTCGCAATGACATTTATTACGCTGTCTTAAACCACTTCGCCAGTCTCGGTCCCTGTTGTTGATTGTAATTTGATTTTACATCTTCGCCATAAATCTTTTCCGGCGCGCTTAACATCCTTTCATACACCATCAAACAAATCGGCTGGCCGTCGCGCAACACAAAATCATGACTGTACGCTTCGACTTCCAGAACGGCGACGGTGCCGCGCTTAGCATCCTCATCATGCCAACCAAATCCCGGATCAAAAAATCCGGCAAAGTGCGAGCGGAATTCTCCTTTGGAAGAATCGTAGGCCGCCATTTCGATGGCTAAATTTGGTGGTGTGACGATTTTTTCTTTCGTCGAAAGAATGAAAAACGCTTCCGGATGGATCACAATCTCGCCGGATTTCGGTTTCATCACCGGTTCAAAAAAATCTTGTGGATCATGATCAAACTTCGCCGTATCAAGCACGCTCCACGCGGTCGTCTTCGATCGCCATCCGACAATGTCTGATGAGGCGAGATCAACGGTCATGGTAATACCGCGTCCAACATTTTCGTTTGTCGGGGGGATACGCGTCCCATCAGTCGCGCGCAACAAACCGTAACGATCAAAGGCCATGCGATGTTCCAGCCCGCTCATTTTTGCGTCGCCGTGAAAAAATCGCATTTGATTGATGCGGTCGCCGGGATGGAGCAGTATGGGAAAAGATTTTGGAATAACCTCAAGCCACAACGAACCGTGATACTCGGTCGGCACATCATCAAAACGCGGCACACCGTCAGCGATAAGTCGTGCGCGCAAGTTGATGCGGCCGGAAGAACTTTTGTTGCTGACGTTTGCGCGGATGCCTGGCGGAAGGTTTAACGACTCGGCGAGTTTGATCAAATAGATTCCGTTTTGTTCGAGCGGCCGATCAATCGCGTGCTTAAACAACGATCCACGATGGATGATTTCAAAAATATTTTCTTTTTGTCGCGGAAGATAGGAGCCGCGCATGCGATACGCCTCATCCGTTAACGTCAAATCAAGCGATGCGGGTTGGAGCGCTTCGGGCGAGCCATTTTGGATGTACCCGGCCGCCATCATCTCGGCCATCAATTGATAGGGGATGGCACCTTGTCGTTCGACCATATAACAGCTTTGAGCTTAGAGCTGAGAGCTTTGAGCTGTCAAAGGTGGTTCAGAATCTCAGATTTTACTCGCGTCCACGTGAATACCCGGGCCCATCGTTGAGGCGAGGGTAACGGATTTAAGATAGGTGCCTTTGGAGGAGGCTGGTTTGGATTTTTTGACCGCTTCGAGAAACATCGTAAAATTTTGGAGCAATTCAGGGTTGCCCATCGAAACTTTTCCGATGGCTTGATGGATGTTGCCGGTGATGTCGTTTTTGAACGAAATTTTTCCGCGTTTCACTTCCTCAATCATTTTTTTGATGTTTGGGCCGACGGTTTCGGTTTTCGGGTTAGGCATGAGTCCGCTTGGTCCGAGGATCTTTGCGATTTTTGCGAGCTTCACCATCATATCGGGAGTCGCGACGGCCACGTCAAAATCCGTTTTGTTTGTTTTGGCGATTTCGGCGATCAATTCCTCGCCTCCTACAATATCAGCACCCGCCTCTTTTGCGTCTTTTTCTTTTTCCGGAGTCACAAAAGCCGCGACGCGCTTTGCCTTGCCGATTGAATGAGGGAAAATCATGGTCGAGCGAACCTGCTGCTCACCTTTTTTCACATCAATGCCGAGATTCAAATGAACCTCGATGGTGGCATCAAATTTTGTCTTGCCCGTCTGTTTGACGAGATCAAGGGCTTCTTCCGGAGGATAAAGTTTTTTTGGATCAATGAGTTTTTTTAACTCCTGATAACGTTTGCCGTGTGACATAGTATCTGTGGTGCGAGTGTCCTGCGTTTATCGAAGGACTCCCACGGATGAAGAATGAATGGTCAAAAGAGTAATGGAAGTCGGTAAAACCGTCAAGCGGCTGCTTGATGGGCGTCTGCTTGATCGGCAGGCATTTGAGCGGAATGATCCGTGGCCGTATCGAGACGCCGGAGTTCGGCTTCGACTTGCGCGCGAAAATCCACATTGGTGCGATAATCGGCGAACGCTTTATGTGTTTGTTCCGGGTTTAAGCGCCACCACGAAGGAGGTGAGTCGAGTAAATCTTGAATACATTCGGCACGATCGACATCATTATTCTCTTCCGCCTCATCCTGCACAAACAAAATATCGTGAGAGGGGAGTTGGCGTAACGTCGCCAAATGATCAACGGCTAATTGATGCAGGTTTTCCGGTGAAGGAGACGTTTCTGAAACGGTTTCAAAAGCAGTCATAGGATCTATCCTTCTACCGTGATCCCCATGTTTTTTGCCGTGCCCTCGACTTGTCGCATGGCCGCTTCGATCGCGTGACAGTTGAGATCGGGCATTTTCTTTTCCGCGATTTCTCGTACTTGCGCTTTGGTGACCTTGCCGACTTTTTCCGTGAGCGGTTTGGCCGAACCCTTTTCGATCTTGGCCGCTTTCTTCAGCAGTTCGGACACGGGCGGCGTCTTTAAAATAAAATCGTAGGTGCGATCTTCATACAATGTGATGACCGCCGGTACGACTTCTCCTAAACGGTCTTGAGTCGCCGCATTAATGCGTTGGCAAAACTCGGCGATGTTCATGCCGTGTTGACCGAGCGCGGGACCGAGCGGGGGAGCGGGAGTCGCTTTTCCACCCATGACCTGCACTTTGATAGTTGTCTTTATTTTCTTGGCCATAGTTATTTGGTCTACGAAATTACGAATGGATCACGCGAATATACGAATGAATGAGAATATTGTCAATGACCTTAGATTTTTTTTACTTGGGTAAAGTCAAGCTCGAGAGGGGTTTCGCGGCCGAACATGCTGACCAGCACTTTGACTTTTCCACGCGCGCCGTCAATTTCGCTCACTTTGCCTTCGAATCCCTTAAACGGACCATCCGCCATTTTAACCGCCATGCCGGGTTGCAAATCAATACTGATCTGCGGTTCTTCTTTGGTACCCATGCGCTTCATGCAGGCTTCCACTTCTGATGCGGACAAAGGGGTTGGAGTTGTGCCGGTGCCGATAAAACCGGTCACGTTTGGCGTGTTGCGAACCACATACCAAGATTCATCCGTCACTTCCATATCCACGAGTACATATCCCGGAAAGATTTTTTCTTCGATCACGCGGCGTTTTCCGTTTTTGATTTTGATCTTTTTTTCTTTTGGCACGAGCACCTGAAAAATTTTGTCTTGCATTCCCAATGTTTCTACGCGTTGACGTAAATTGTTTGCCACGTTTTCTTCATATCCGGAATAGGTATGAATGGCAAACCAGCGGCGTCCGTAGTCTATGGTTTGTTTTGGCATAAGAGTTACGTGTTTTATTTGATCGGTGCGACGTTGAGTGGGACGGTTTCTCCGGAGGGAGTGATCCCTTCAACTTGAACCCCGGATACATCTATTGGTTTTTCTTGCGTGGTGGGTTGAGTTTGAGCCGTGGCAGGGGCTACGCCTCGAACGAGCAAGCCTTCCACTCCTTTACTCAAACCAAAGTCCAGTGCGGCAAAAAAGACCGCGACCACAACGCTCACCACCACTACGAGCGCGCTATAACGAATAGTATCTTGACGCGAAGGCCAGGAAACTTTTTCCAATTCCGCTTTGGAAGATTTGAGATATTCAACGATGTTCATATGCCTACGAATTACGAATCAGTACGAATATTACGAATGACGAAATGAATAACAGGTCTTTAAAAAGCCCTTCCCGGGCCAATGGATAAAAGGATAGCAGGGTTTGGGAAAGAAGGCAAGTCCGGCCTGTGGATCAAAAAACCGGCAAAAGTTTAGGTTCAACTTTTGCCGGTTGGCATTACAGGAGCGTGATGCGATGCAGGATCTTGACGGCGCGACCCTGCGGGCCGATCTCGACCAGCGCGAGCGCGGGAGATGTCCACTGACAGGTGACGGAGGACTCGCGGACGAGCTTTTCATCGATCGCGTCCGGCGGAAAGATCGACAGCGTCACATGCGGGTCAAAGCACTCGCCACAGGCAGGATAGCCGTAGATCTGATGCATCCGCTGTTGCGTCTCGTTCATCGGCCAGGAAATGGGGACCGGTTTGGTCGAGAATCGTCTCGCCGTCGTGATGACCGTCCGGTGCAGATTGTCCAGTTCCGGCGTCCGCGGCGTTTCCCAGAACACCCAGTTGCGTCGCAGTCCCAGGCCGGTGAACTTTCCACGCACCTGCCCGCGAAAGCGCAGGACTCGGTGGCGAAGAGCTTCTCGGAGTCTTGATGTTCCATCCTCCGGTCTGACCATGTGGATCATGGAGAGGTGGGCGATGGCTCGCGACGTCTTACCATCTTCGAGCACAAGGCTTGGGTCGACTTGCTTTCCGGTCAATTTGCGGCTCAAGATGACCGCCTTTTTTGCCGCCGTGACGTTCAGCAGCAGCACAAGACCGATGATGGGATCCAAAGTTTCACCTCCTTTTGGTAGAAAGGGTTGAAGGGAAAAAAGGGCGATTGAACGCATAAAGTAATAGAAATCAGCCATTTTGTCAATGGTTTTGCGCTTTGCTAAACGCTTGACAAAAGGCGCTTTTTGTGTTATTCTATCTCATTAAGATGAAATAGGGGAAATAGAGCAACTTGATATCTAAATTTCCAGAAAAACGCACTTTTTTCTGTCCCGCGGTTTCCGTGGGATATCAGCCCCCTAAAAAGGGCCTTTACAAGGAGGCAGCGATGACGATCGAGACCAAGACCGGAACGGTGCTCTGGAAGGTGTACTTCAACGACGCGGAGCTCGCCCGAAAGTTCGCCGAGCGCATCGGCCTCACCTCGGACGTCATGTGCAAGCGGCCGGCTGGTGGCGACTCCGAAGCCGCGCCGATCGAGCGGGTCCGTCGGACCGTCGAGGAGTTGCGGCATCTCGAAGAGAAGCACGGAACCTTCATGGAGCGAGAGGGCCTCCCCCCGGTTCGCGAAGGCCGCACCGATTCGGGTCACCCGGTGTTCGGGAAGCCGGGACTCGCCAACGTCGTGAGCCATCTGGCGATCGACGACCTCCTGGACGCGGGCTTCAAGGCCGTGGCGGTGAAGAAGATCCAGAAGAACAAATGGCGGGACGACATGATCGTTCCGAACAAGTTCCAGCACATCGTCGAGATCGAGCTGACCACGGATCCGGGCGAGGACGAGGTTCCGGAGGTGCGCGCGATCCTCGACCGGATGCACGCCTACCTCGTCGAGGACGGCGGTCGGGTGATCGCCGTCGGGCACGTGTGGACCAACAGCAACAAGGTCGACACGGTCAACCTGACTGGCGGCTTCCAGCCGCAGCGGCCGCGGCGCACCAACGTGCTGCGGTTCTCGCCCGAGCGCGGGTTCTACGCCGAGCCCGTCGAGACCGCCAACAAGGGCTCGGTCGCCTAACTCCCTCTGCCTCGCACCTTTCACTCGAGCACATCTCGCTCACAACCACCACCCCGCCGGGTTCTCCGGTCGCGGGTGGTGTTTTCTTTTTATTCTTCCTCCTCTTTTTCTTCCACCTTCGCATCACGTCGAATGAGCACAGAGGCAAACCGCTCTCGCAAAGACGAGATGGTGCCATCATCAATCGCCTGCAAAACATCGATCTCTTCTCCCTTGACCCATTCAGGCACAGGTAAATTTTCGTATAAGCGAAACAGATGAGAAAGACAGGTCGTGGCATACGCCCCTTTAGGAAGAGAAAAGCGGATGACCCATCCTTGCTTTATTTTTTTCCACACCAATCCTTCCGGAATGATACGCGCTGGAATGTTTCGGCGAGCGGCTTGCACATACGGATATTTATGCAACATTTCCAAATACTGCATGGTTCCATCCTGTTCCATAAAATCTCGATATTCCGCCGGAGGGCCTTGCTCGGACAGTGCGAGTGGCAGTTCTTGCGCAATGGTTTGTCCGGATTCCACGAGATGTGAGAGATGGCGATTCACCAACCACGAGCCATACGCATAGACCCACATTTTTACCTGTTCTTGGATCTGACCGAGAGCTTGGCGAGTTTTGCTCGGCTCTTTCTGCAAGGCGTGCAGGACTTTTAATTCATTTTGAAAGGTAAAGGGAAAGCAGGATGCCAGTTCAATCATATAATCCCAATTTCCAAAAGCGTCCTTGAGCGTTTCTCTGACTTCGCGATAGAGAGGAATGTCAAACGGTCCGGGTTCGCCAAAAAAAAATCGCAACGCTCCTTCCGCATCGTCTTGTAACAATTTTTGTCCCATGCGTTGGGCTACAAGACGCGGGCCGAAACGTTGTGCGCCAAAAAAATTTAGAAATCCATCGCTGTTTAATTTTTGCAGCAGATGATTGATGTCCTCGTCGAGCGCGGTTCGCACGGCGATGGTAAAACGATTGCCTTTGAGTTCTCCGGGTTGAATGGCCCCGCTGCCGTAACGGATCGGTCGCAGCATCATCCGATCGTGTGTCAGTTGCTCCGCCACTTCTTTGGTGACGCCTCGCAGACTCAATCGTTGGCTCGTGACGGCCATCGAATCTTTAATGCCGGCATAGCCGATTTTTCCAGCCTCCACCCCCAACAGTTGCTGCAAATCACTCATGGCATGGGGCCCCGAGATGTTGGCTTTTATGAGATCGGCCCAAAGCGTGCGTTGATCTTCCGCAGATTGGAAAGGGGATGGATGCGACAAGGAGACAGTGGAACCATCAGCGGACAGTTCTTCTACTAAGAAGTCGTGCGGATAGAGTTTGATAAATCCGTTCGGTCGCGTGGAAGGCAGATAGGTGATCCCGATGCGATGCAAAATTTCGTCCGGATCGGGCGAGGCCGGACGAGCCACGCGTTCCGGAGTTTGCGCACGAATCGCCTCTATCAATGCATGTTCCGCCTCGCGCAGGTGAGAAGTCGTGAGAATATCGGACATGAGAAGAGTATACTATAAAAGAACCCTTTGCTAAACCGATTCTTGATATTCTCTATTTGATTATTTTAATAGACAAAGGATGTTTAAGAATTTAAATTGAAGTCTCAAGACGATATCATCAAACTCTAGCGATCAAACTCTAGCTATAGCTAGAGTTTGATGTGTGCGGTATATTAAAGGTGTCCAAGGTAGAAGGATGCAGTCGAGCACTGGTTCCACTGAGTCACCACACTTGAGCAGTGCTAAACTGCGAAGTGCTCAAGTGTGAAAAAAAATAAAAAAATAACGATCCACAAGGTTATCTATGAAACTTACGAGAGGAGAAATTATTAAAGCGGTGCTTTTGACCGTAGGAGTGGCGGGGATTGTAGCGGTTGGGCTCACCTGCCCGGGTCTGCTTCAGGTGATGAAACCGATCTATCGAAAACGCTATCGCGCTGATCTGGTGCGCCAGGCCGTTTATCGATTAGATAAAAAAGGCTGGCTGATTCTTAAACAGGTGCGTAACGGTTGGGAGATCAAGTTGACTGATCGAGGCAGAGCCGAACTCCTGGCCTATGAGCTTGGGGAAAAACAGTTTAAGCAATCCAAAAAATGGGATCAAAAATGGCGTTGCCTTATTTTTGATATCCCAGAAAAACGAAAATCGGTGCGTGAGCAGGTTCGTCAATTTCTACAGAAATTCGGATTTGAACGCTTGCAAGATAGTGTGTGGGTTTTTCCGTATGAATGTCGTGAGATATTGGAGCTTTTGCGCACAAAATACGGCATCCGATCCGAAGCCCTGTATTTGGTAGTGGAATCCCTAGATAACGATCGTTGGTTGCGTAAACAGTTTGGTTTGAAATCATAATAAGGTCTCACGCCCTCCATACACCCACGCCTCTTGCAGACGATCCTTTTCTTCTATGTAAGAATAAAGACACATCAAACTCTAGCTATAGCTAGAGTTTGATGTGTCTGTGGATTGGCAAGATAGAAGAGTCGGTTGCAGAATTTAAATTTTGAATCGCATACGCAGCCCTATCAGATAATTTTTTTTCACTTATCATGCCCCATGCGTGGAACCAGCCGCCAATATGGGTGAACAAATGGGAAAATATTTATCTGCTGCAACTATTGTTTTGATAATTCCAAACACCTCCTGAATCTAAACACGAATCAATTTTAAGAAACCGTGGATTGAAATCAAGCACGACAAACAGAAAGGTGAAATAAGCGAGAATAAGGATAATAACCAAAGCAAGTGGAATACCGAACATCAGTCCAAGAATTTTAAGAATTTTTTGCATAATGCATCCTTATTGCTTTTCTTATTTGTGAACCGCATACACGCTGTAAGCTGATGTACATTTGAGCACCATTGATCTAGGTGTAGAATGAAAAAGTTAAAATCGGTTCTTTATTTTTTTCAACTCGACGCCAATTTACAAATGCTGCGCAATCTATTAGTGCGTTATACTGTTCTGGACATCTTGTTTTAAATGTTTTCACATCATGAAGTTCTAAAACTACGATATCTCCTTTTTGAATGGTAATTTGCGATAGTTGATCTTCTGGATCATCAAGATGCGTCATGTAATCATTCCATGCGTCCATATTTCTGCCATAAAAATCAGGAAAGCCGAATTTATTCTGGAATTCATCATGAAACGAATTCCAATCATGGATGTTATTGGTGTCGATTTTAACTTTTTTCATAATAGTTTATTTAGATTCAGTTTCATAGAAAAAATAATATTTCTGACAACGGGCACTGCCGCCCGTTCTGCAAAATCTGGAGCGAAGCGAAGGATTTTGCAGAACGTCAGGATTATGAGAAGTTGCGACCAACGGGAGCAATTTGGGTGGAGAAGTCTGCAAGACTTCGTAACCTCATAATCCTTGTTATATTCTCCGTAGGACAAAAATTTAGTGCAACGTTCCGAAGGAAAATTTTTGAGTTGTCGGCACTATATAGAAAAAGGGCTGGGCTCGGCTACTTTAATTCTTGATTTAATTTCTCAAAACCGTTTTTATCTAAATACTTAATTGTATCATATGTTTCATTTCTAAATTCAAATGATTTATTTTTTAGGGGGTTAATCCAAAAGAAGAAATTGTATCTATCGCCTTTTCCGATTTTCTTGTGTTTTTCGCATAATTGGATTAACTCATTTGTCGGGATTGTTAAAGTATGGGGAGTGATGATTCTTCTTCCTGTTTTTTTACTTTCTTCTATAACATAAATCAGAAAAATAAAATAATCCGCAGTATTTTTGTGGACAACATCTTTTTTGAAATAAAACCAACCCGCTGAGCCATCACCATATTTTACTACCTCACTTTTTCTTGGTTCGTATGCTCTGCTTCCTTTGACTTGTATTTTTAATGATTTTTTGTTGTCCACATTCATGAGGATTAAATCAGTATCTTTCATTTGGGCATTGATAGGCATGAGAACTTCAACATTTTTCTGAGTAGAATCTCTTAAAATGCCAGTAACAACTGCCTCATCAGTATTCAATGACCAAAAATTTTTGTAAGCACGTCCCATATTAGTATTTTAAATCAAGATTACTTATAAATCATTTGATATTTTGCCGAGCCGACCCCCCATAATAATTTCTGCCGACAATTGAGTATAACGGGCACCGCCGCCCGTTCTGCAAAATCTGGAGCGAAGCGAAGGATTTTGCAGAACGTTTCGGCATATCTGAAGTTGCGTAGCAATTTGGGTGGAGGCTTTTGTAAAAAGCCGTAACCAGATATGCCGTGTTAGCTGATGTATTCCTTTTCTTTTTTCCGACAGCAGTCGGAATTGTTTTAATAAATTTTAAAATTTCTTTTTCCGTTTTGGATTT
>JAUSEV010000028.1 GCA_030649995.1 Candidatus Uhrbacteria bacterium | reverse complement strand
TGACCAACCGCGACGAATTTTTCGCGGGGACCAATCCTAATGTTTACACCGCCGCAAACAGTATGACGGAAAAACAGCTGCTGGATCTTTTTGCGGGCAAGTCATTTTTATACTTCTGGGAGCAGTCACGGCCCTCTTTTTATTTCACACCCGATAAAGCGAATTATAACGATCCCCTCGACTATAGCGCCAACTTTAACTCAATCGCGACGACAGGATTTAGCCTCATAGCGTATGTTGTCGCCGACGACCGCGGCTGGGTAGATCACGATGCCGCGTATGAGCGTATCCGCGCTCTGCTTTCGCGCGCAGTTACGCTGCAGTGCCCGGCATACGACAGAGTCGGCGTGCCTGCGAATCAGGAAGGTAACCGCCACGGATACTTATATCACTTTGTAGACGATCAGGGTTTCCGTTGTCCCGATAGTGAAATATCCACGATTGATCACGCCCTGTTCGTTGCGGGCGCATTGGTGGCAGGGGAATATTATAAGGGAACCGAAGTCGAACAATTAGCCCGCCAGCTTTATTTGAATACAGACTGGAACTGGCTCTACAACGGGACGTTCCTGTATCAGGGCTGGGTCGAGGACAGCGCGGGCGGATTTGAGGGAGGCCGGACGCTCGATTCATGGAACAGGTACTCGGAACTTATGATACTGCTTTTTTTAGCCATGGGCTCCAGTGACGTATCCATGGCGATACCGCCGTCCGCATGGGATAATCTGACTTACGGGACGGGCCGGATGTTCCCTTTTGAATACGCTCATCTATTCCCCGGAGACGCGCCGCAAAATTTCGCGTTTGTCCCTAACATGCCGAATACCATCCAGGAGAGCGGCTACACTAACTCTGCGTCAGAATTTCATTATATACACGCGGGATCGCTGCATAACCATCAATACTCGCACCTTTTTGCTAACTTTCGGGCGCGGCGCGACAGATGGCAGACAGATTACTTCGCGAACTCGATCAGCGCCACTATGGCCAACCGGCAATACTGCGTTAATTTGAGTACTCATGCATTCGGAGGCGACTCCTCCAGCCCGGATCAATATACGCGCCAACCGTATGAAACATACGGCCCGAACAGCTGGGGGATCATGGCCGGTATCCCTTCATTTACAGGTTACGCGGTG
>JAUSEV010000006.1 GCA_030649995.1 Candidatus Uhrbacteria bacterium | reverse complement strand
CTTGTCTGTAGGATCAATCAAAACGACACGCTCGTGGAGTGATTCCGGTGCGTCTTTGTTCAGGGCGTAGAGATAGCCCTTTAGGTCTTCGGTAAAATCCCCGTGCGGATCAATTACACAGAAGCCCAATCCATTTTCAATATCTTGTTTGATTAGATACTCCAAGAATTTTGTCTTGCCGCTCCTTGTTGCTCCGACAACATAAAAGTGAGCGTCGCGGTCTTCTTGAGAAATGCCTTTCAGTTGGTGGATTTCCTGCCCGTTCGTTTCTTCCTTGCCTCCCGCCCAACCCAAAGCCAACTCATCGGGGTTCGGTGAACGGAGGCGAACAAGCGGCTCTTGCGAGGAGGCGTCCTCCCACATCGGGAGAACTTTCGGTCGTTCTCGGAAAAGAAGCCGCCAAAGTTTTAAGAAGCGGCTATCCATAAAAGTTAAGAGAGATTAAGAAAGCCCTCGGTGCGTGTATCAACTTTGGTGAAATCAAGATTGTGGCTATTCATCACTTCCTCCAGTCCGGCTAAGACGGCTTGGTGAACAAGCGACATATAAGCTCCGAACTCCTCGCGGTCGTCCATCGTCATTTCGTGCGAACTCACTCGCATCGGTGTTTTCTCGCCGGTTATTCTTTCTGTCATTCGGCGACCAAGCTCTCTACCGAGTCGTTGCGATGAGCGTAATTTTTTAGGCTCGTTTCTCCCGCCGCGATTAAGGTTTATCATCGTTTGCGTAACTCTGTTTCGTATCGCTTCGGTGAGATACCACGAAAGTTTAAGTTGTCCCGCTCGGTCAATCGCTCCAATCCAAAACTCAAAATCGGGATAGCGATTGTGAATAACGGAAATGAACTCCCGGAGATTATCAGAAGTGCCGAATCGTCCTTGCTTGCGGGCAACGATAGCGTCGGGAATATTCATTTCCTGTATTTTGCGGACGATAGTTTTCATAAGCTCTTCGCCGCGTCCACCCATACCCAAAAGAAGCTGCGACCACTCCTGCACCGTATTTTCTTCGGAGATTGTCGTGGTGCGACTACCGCGAGCGCCCGACGCACTTATC
>JAUSEV010000047.1 GCA_030649995.1 Candidatus Uhrbacteria bacterium | reverse complement strand
TCTCTGATTGTGACACGGGAGCCTAAGACTCCCGTGACGTATCAGAAATGTGACATTCTAACTTCCCGCAAAAGGGACATTACAACTTCCGTGGGACAGACCCCTACATTTGACAAAATGACCGTTCTGTGATAGTTTTTTTTCGAATTCGAACCTCGAAAACCCAAACCAAAAAGGAGGACTCCATGGTAGGCGTTCTGTTCTGGATGTACGTGATCGCATGCATCTTCTGCTTGGTGGGAGTGTTCCTCGCCGTCGATGAAAAGTTGATCCGAAACCGCATCATCGGTGGTCTGATGATGGTCATCCCCATCGGCTTCATGCTCTCCCCACTCTACGTGGAATATGCGTTGCGCAACGAATCAACCCACGTAGTGAGCTTCAACGGCGACGGAAAGATCGAGCATGTATCACGATGGGCGGTCTTCTGCTGGAATAAGTGTTTCAGCGTGCAGCGAAGTGGAATCGTGGCAAAGGCAACCGTCCAACTGATCACGGACAACCCCAAAGCGCGCCGACTCTCGTACCAGGTGGAATTCGAAGTTACGGATTTCCAGCGCCTTCTCTCGAGCGGAGAGATCCCACGCACTCTCCCGATTGGAGATGAGGAGGTTAACAAAACCTCCATCCTTCGGCTCGTACGTTACCACCTGTACGAGTTCAACAACACGTTCTCCAAAGAACTGGGCAGCATCTACAACCCACTCGATCCCGCACAACACCAAAGACTCCAAGCCATGCTGCGGGACTACCTGGCTCAAACGGATCTCGATCGTTACGGAGGGATCCGCATGACCAGACTCGTGAGCTTCGAAGTCGAGTGATCTGCCGCTTCTTTCCCCTCTCTCCCACACCCGAATCCAAGAGCCGCATCGGCTCTGATCTGGGTGTTTTTTTATCTAAACGCCTCGACTTTTCGTGTTTTTGATTCTTCTGTGTACACCTCAAACCGATCTCCAATAGCGACTTTAATTTTTCCTTTGAATGACAGGCCACACTCTTGCCCGGCAGAAACTTCTTTGACCGGCGACTTGCCTGCTTGCAGAGATTCGATGATCCCTTCTCCAACAGGCTCTTGGCCCCTCCAGACGCGCACTTTGGCGTTTGCGATGAGCTTACCCGTTTTGACTTTTGCGCCCAAAATCATCTTGCCCGGATCTGTACGGAAGACGGCGGCGATTTCCGCTTCGCCCAGCGCTGTCACGATCAACTCTTGAGGCAACAATGCGTTCAAACGCGCCACCACATCATCAAACAAATCATAGATAACTTTACACGTTTTCATTTCCACGTTCTGATCTCGCGCCAAAACTTCCACGGCCGTCGGGGTCATCACGTTAAAACCATACACGATCGAAGGCCGCGCATTGGCCGCGCGCTCAATATCCGATTCCGTGACATTGCCCAACCCTTTTTGGATGACCTCGACTCCCACAAGCTCATGCTGAATTTTTTCCAACATGCCCAAAATAGCCTCAAGCGATCCCAACACATCCGTTTTTAAGACCACATGCAGCATCGATTTTTTCGTTGTTTTCTCGTCCTCTTCTTCTGCCGGCTGAATTTTGGTCGCGGTAAACGCCTCGGCCACCTGACGGGAGGTCTTCATTTTTTTCTGCTCCAACGATTTCGGGTCATCCGGCACTTCCAAAATATCACCCACCGCCGGTGCCACTTTGAAGCCTAAAATTTTAACAGGCATGCCCGGCAAAGCCTCATCCACGAGCTTCCCCGTCCAATCGCGCATGGCTCGCACGCGACCATAGCTCGCTCCGGCGATTCCCAACCAATCATTGCGATGCAAAGTCCCGGTCTGAACAAGAACGGTCGCAACCGGACCCTCACCCTTATCCACATGGGATTCGATCACCGTGCCCGCCGCTTTGCGATTCGGATTGGCCATGATGCGATCATGCTCCACCTCTGCAATCAATAAAATCAAATCCAACAGCTCGGAAATTCCCTGACCGCTTTTTGCGGAAATTTTTGCCAAAGGAATTTTTCCTCCCCATTCTTCAACGGTTACGCCGATCTCCGCCAGCTGTCCCATCACGCGATTCGCATCAGCCTCGGGTTTGTCCATTTTATTTAACGCGACCATAAACGGCAGTTTAGCCGCTTGAATGATGTTGACCGCTTCTTTGGTTTGCGGTTGCACCCCGTCATCCGCCGCCACGACCAAGATGGCGATGTCCGCCACTTTAGCGCCGCGAGAACGCATGATCGTAAACGCCTCGTGGCCCGGCGTGTCGATAAACGTCATTTTTTGTCCTTTCTTTTCCACCGTGTACGCGCCGATGTGTTGCGTGATGCCGCCGGATTCTTTTTCCATCACATGTGTTTCGCGAATGGCATCAAGCGTGCGCGTTTTTCCATGATCCACATGACCCATCACCACAACGACCGGCGGACGGGGCGCCAGATCTTCGCGCTTTTCGGATTCAGCGATCGTTTTGATGCGATTCGCCGCCTCAACCGTTTCGACCCTCTCTCCGACCTCTGCCGCTTCCGGCTTGGCCTGAAAACCCAATTCTTCGGCGATGATGGCGGCGGTGGTGTAGTCCAAACGCTCGTTCTGCGAAGCAAGAATTCCCGCTTTCATCAACTGCTGAATAACACGTGTTACCGGCATTCCCATCTTTCCGGCAAAATCACGCACCGAGATGACCGACGACAATTCAACCTCGCTTTTTGCTTCGCTTCCTTCCGCTTGCGTCACAACAGAGGAGCGCACCAATTGATCGCGCAACCGTTCGCGCCGCACATTTTCCAACCATTTTTTATAAATTTGATCCGCCACGCGATCATCCACCTTAATGGCGCGCGCCCCAATATCAAAACCCAACGCCGGAAGCTTAGTCAACAATTCATTGGGCGTAACGCGCAACCGTCGCGCAAGTTCGGTAACGTTCATGTGCGTGTGATCATAGACGCGTTTGACGATTTGGTCAAGCTGCTTATTTGACTTCTGTCATCCTCGCGGATGCGGGGATCCAGCTAAAAAAAGGGAACGCATTATTTATTTGTGCTTTCGCACGCTAGATTCCCGCCTGCGCGGGAATGACAAAATTTCACGTTTTGACGATTCATGATTCATGATTCATGATTCACGTCTGATATGGACGGCTTCTTGTTGATCGATAAACCCGCGGGCATGACATCCCACGATGTGGTTAATGTGATTCGAAAAATTTTATCTATAAACTGTAACCTGAAAGCTGTAAGCTATAACCCGCCCAAGGTCGGACATGCGGGAACCCTTGATCCGTTTGCCACGGGGCTTTTGATTTTAGGCGTGGGCAAGGCGACGAAAGAACTTGGCAAGCTCATCGGATGGAATAAAGAGTATGAATCAACGTTGATGCTGGGTGCGACAAGCGACACGTTTGATAAGAACGGGAAAATTACAATGATTGGTAGGGGCGAACCCATGCGTTCGCCCTCCGACCGGCCGGAGGGCAGACACATGGGTCTGCCCCTACGCGATGCCATCGAATCTGTCCTCAACCAATTCCGCGGCGGGTACGATCAACGCGCGCCTATTTTTTCCGCCAAAAAAATAAAAGGGAAAAAATTATACGAATTGGCGCGCGCCGGCACAGCCACCGAAGCAATGCGCCCAATAAAACGTGTGACCATTTCCTCATTACGCATTACGCATTACACATTCCCCTTACTTCAATTAAACATCACCTGTTCCTCCGGCACCTACATCCGCTCACTGGCTGATGATATCGGCCGCGCACTTAACACGGGAGCGTATTTGATTGAATTGCGCCGTACTCGCATCGGTCATTTTTCCGTGGAGCAAGCTCAAACGCTTGAAGATATGGATAAAAACGGCCTCAAATTCCTTTTTCTGGACAAAGGTTCTGATCCATGATACCTTGCAACTACTGAATTTAATCTTCGTTGTACGTCGGTGCATTTCCTTCGATTTTCTCCCATGATTATTTCGTCAATCCAAAACATCATCGCGATACCCATGATTCTCGTGGTTTGATTTGAGATAAGGAAAAACATCAACCGACGTACCATATAAAAATATGGATTATGTTTTTTTTGCGGTCATCGCCGTGGTAGGCGGAGCTTTTGGTTTAGGTATTGGCTATTATGTACGCGACACAAAAGGCAAACGTGCCGCGGAAAGCGCCGAGGCAAAAGCGTTGACGATTATCAAAAGCGCGGAAGATAAACAAGCGGAGGTTTTGCAGAAGACAAAAGAAAAAGCCATAAAAATTTTGGAAGAAGCGCGCGTGGAGGAAAAGCGGGTGATGGATGAATTAAAAACTCAACAATTGCAGCAAATCGAGCGAGAAAATATCTTTGGCAAAAAACTGTTGGAAATTGATCAAACAAAAGCTGCGGCCGAAGCGGCACAAGCCAAAGCCGAGGAACTTCGGTTACAGGCGGAAGCACTCAAAATCGAGGAAACAAAAAAATTGGAGGAGGTATCCGGACTGACTCGCGAACAGGCGCTCAATCGCATCGTGACGTTGATCGAAGAGCAATCCAAAGACGCGCTCATGAGTCGTTACCGTAAATTGGATGAAATGGCATCGGAAGAAATTGACCGCCGTGCAAAAAATATCTTGGCGGTCGCGGTTCAACGTCAAGCCGCGTCTCATGTGGTGGAAACGACCACGACCTACGTTGAACTTCCAACCGAGGAAATGAAGGGACGTATCATTGGACGTGAAGGACGCAATATCAAAGCCATTGAACTTTTGACCGGCTGCGAATTGATTATTGATGACACGCCAAACGTCGTCACCGTGTCGGGTTTTTCCCCCATTCGAAGGCAGGTGGCCAAGCGCGCGCTCGAAAAATTGATCGCGGACGGACGCATTCACCCCGGACGGATTGAAGAAACGGTGGAAGAAGCAAAAAAAGATTTGGCGATCGACATCAAAAAAGCCGGAGAAGACGCGTTGTTCCAAATGGGAATTTCCATGGCCGGCATTGATCCAAAGCTCATTCAAATTTTAGGCCGTCTCAAATTCCGTACAAGCTATGGACAAAATGCGCTCATGCATTCCATGGAAGTCGGCAATATCGCGGCGCTCCTCGCCGAAGAACTCAATGCCAATGTTTCGGTGTGTAAGAAAGGCGGACTGTTTCATGATATCGGCAAAGCCGTTGATCACGACATGCAAGGCAGTCATCCGGAGCTTGGCTATCAGATCATGAAAAAATTCGGTTTTCCGGAAGAAGTCTGTTATCAATCTATCAGCCATCACGAGGATAAACCAAAAACGATCGAAGGGGTGATCGTAAAAGCGGCGGACGCGATCTCTGGCGCGCGACCCGGCGCGCGAAAAGATTCGCTGGAATTTTACGTCAAACGACTGGAAGAATTGGAAGCCGTCGCGACCTCCTTTGAGGGCGTGGACAAAGTTTATGCCATTCAAGCCGGCCGGGAAATTCGTGTGTTTGTAAATCCAAAAGCCATTGATGATTTTGGCGCGGTAAAATTGGCGCGCGATATCGCGAACAAGATCGAGGCGGAATTGAAATATCCGGGCGAGGTGCGGGTCACGTTGATTCGTGAAACGCGCATCATTGAATACGCTAAATAAAGGAAGCAGGAATTAAGAATTAAGAATTAAGAATTAAGAAGCATGGAGCATCTCACACGATACGGACGGCCGATCGTGCTCGCGATTCTCACGATCCTTGCCGTTCAATCCATCTTACAAGTCATCTGGTATTACGCGGGTGGACGGTTGACCGGTTGGACAGATGTACTAAGTACCGCGATGGCGATCGTATTTATTATTTTGTTATTTCTGCGAAGACAGAAAACCGGCCTGGATCCCCGGGTCTCTCTTCGGTCGCCCGAGGATGACCATTCAAAAAAAGCATTACGCATTACTCATTACGCATTACTTTGTCTTTCTTTTCTCTCCGTTTTTTTCATCATTTTTTCAGCTTGGTCTCGCGCCACCACCGATGCCATTCGCACCCCATGGCCGCTCATGCCTCACGGCACGCTGTTTGCGATCGGCCTCATCGCCGTGCTTGCCATTCTTCTCGTGCGGCGTGATCGATGCACCTCGCTTGTCGCCGTGGTCTCAAGCCTCGCCCTTCTCTCCGTGACCCTTATCGCTCCCCTTCTCTACAAAATCGGTTTTGGTTTTGACGGCTTTCTCCATCACGCCAGCGAAAAAATTTTGTTGATGACCGGCACTCTCAATCCGCATCCCCCATATTATCTCGGACAATATGTGTTTGTGACTTGGCTAACTCGCATTACGCATTACGCATTACGCATTACGACCCCAAATTCCATTGATATTTTTCTTGTTCCTATTTCGATCGCGTTTCTTCCTCTCATCGCCTGGCTGATATTGCCGATAAAAAACCGCGCGAGCATGATCGCCTTTCTGCCGCTCTTGATTCCCCTGACCCCGTTTATCGCGACCACCCCTCAATCGTTTGCGTACGTGCTCGGAATGATGGCCATCTTTCTCGCGCTCGCACATTCTAACGATCGTGCCGCACGAGTCGCAGCGATCACGATCAGTCTATGGGCGCTCGTGACTCATCCGCTCGCCGGTTTGCCATTTTTCTTTGCTACGCTCGGCCTGTCACAAAAACTCTTTTCTTCAAAAATCAAATGGCTGTTGGCGCTCCTTGCGATCGTCAGCGGGCCGCTTGCTTTGACCATCGCCGGTTTAGGAAATGCCACGCCCATTTACTGGAATTTTTCTCCCATCATCGAGTGGCTTTCTTCTATGCGCGAAGTGCCACGGCTTCTTCAACCGCCCTTCTCGACCTTTGTCTTATGGGTGGATTGGATCCTCCTTGTGCAATATCTTTCTCCTATCGTTCTTCTCATCGGAACATTTCTTGGAGTGACACGTGACTCAACCGCGCGCGGTCGATATGTTTTTTTGACCGTCATCGCGTTCGGTTTGGTGGCCACCGGTGCTCTCCTCAAACTCACAGGCGATTTTTCTTTTTTGATTGATTATGAACGCGGAAATTACGCGGAACGCTTTTTTATTTTGGCACAACTCTTTTTGCTCATTCCTGCCCTCGCCGGTTATGCCTCGTGGTGGGAAGGGCGTCGTACACGATCAATGTTTCTCAAAATCGCGCTCATCATTTTCCTCATCGGTTGGCAAGCCGCTCACGCCTATCTTGCGCTGCCGCGACATGACGCGGCCATGATCGGTCATGGCTGGAGCGTGGGACGAGCTGATCAAGAAGCGGTGCGCTGGATTGATCGGGATGCGCGCGGCGAGCCTTACACTGTACTAGCAAATCAATCCGTCAGCGCCGCAGCCATTGAAGCGTTTGGATTCAAGCGTTACACATCAAACAATATTTTCTATTATCCGATTCCGACAGGAGGTCCGCTCTATCAGATGTACTTAAACATAACGAACAAGCCCGCGTTACCGATCATCAAACAAGCCGCCAATCTTGGCGAAAGCTCTCTCGTCTATGTGGTGTTAAATGATTACTGGTGGAACGCACAAGCCGTCGCGGAACAACTGACAGCCCTTACCACTCGATCCAAAATCATTGAAAATGGAAAGGTAAAAATTTATAAATTCGAACTCCAATAAAACTGCCGTAGAACCGACAAATCAAAATTTCAAACTTTTCCTATAGGAAAAGTTTGAAATTTCTTTCCGTTCTTTTCCTTTGGGGGTCATCAGTGTCAAAAACTTTTCGGCGTACGATCGCGGATCATGTTCTTGTGCGAGTTGATACATGTGCGCGACGGCTGTCTGATACGTCTTTTCGTCTCTGAGTGTTTTCATCGCACGAATCCACTCATAAGCATCACTCGATGAACAAGTAAACGCATAATCTTTTAAGGTTTCCAGAATGCCGCCGATGCGTGAGGCGATCACGGGCAATCCAACACTGGCCGCTTCTAAAATCACGGTAGGTTGATTTTCCGCGATGAGCGATGGGACGAGCAGCACATCCGCTTCCTTCATTTTTTTGATCACCGTTTCGTGATCCAAACCGCTCACTTTTTCGATCTGCCAACCCGTGACGCGCTCAATTTCATCAAGCACATGGCTCCCCTTCTCTTTTGTCATCCATCCCGCAAAAAGTAAACGGAAGGGATCGCGCGTTTGACGGGAAACGAACTCAACGGGAGGAGCCGGATTTGGCAAAACCTCTGTTTGTGTGTGTAAAAAAAATCCGCGCCGTTGGTGCTCGATCATCAACCATTGTGTCGGCGACAAAACAAGATTCGGTGTCCCGAAATATCTCCGGCGCAGGCAAGACCACAAACGTTGCCAAAAAGTGATGCGCATTGCATCATAAACTTTTCCGGACGGCTCAAATAATTGCACATCATGCAACACATGTATCCATCTGACTTCCCGCGATTGGATGGCGCTCGGTGAACCAAAACCACATCCGGTCAAATTGTGCGTGACGAGAACGTCAGGCTTCCAATCACGAATTTCCGCAACGATATTCGATCGCGCGCACAAATCTTTCAGGTGATGGTAGAGCCGCCGCCACTTTGATTCTTCCAACCACAAAATTTTCGGACACCACACGCGCACCTCATGACCTGCGGTACGGAGCATCTCGATCTGCAATCCGGCGATCCGTCCGGCACCGCCGCGAGCGTGCTGCGGATCATCATTCGTTAAAACCGCAATGCGCATACTTCTTGATAGACCTCAATCAACTCGTCCACATGCTTATCCCAAGAAAAATTTTTCGTGACAAAATCATGCGCCGCCCGACCTAATGTTTGACGGAGATCGCGATCCGACAAAAGTCGCTCCAGAGCCGACACTAAGGCTGCATGATCTTTCGGCGGCACCAGCAAACCCGTTTCCCCGTGACGGACGACCGTGCGCACGCCCGGCAGATCGGAAGCGATAACCGGCGTACCGCAAGCCCCTGCTTCGAGCGCCACAAGACTGAAAGCTTCTGCTGTGTTAGTCGAAGGCAAAACCAATACATCTGAACCGCGATACGCGTCGCGCAAGGTTTCATCATCCACTCGACCCAAAAAATGTACGCGAGAAGCGATACCCAAAACGCGCGTCCGTTCTTCATACGTGAATTTTAGATCACCATCCCCTACAATCAATAAATGCGCGGCAGAATCTAACCGGCAAAACGCTTGGAAAAGATCGGTCAAACCCTTAAACGCATGAGCTTGATCCAAACCGCCAACAAAAAGCAAAGTCGGCGCGCCGATCGGCAACTGAAAACGATGACGGGCATCCGGGCCCGGGGAAAAAGAATCCAGATCAACGCCAAACGGAATTTCTCGAACACGCGATGGGTTCGCGGTGAACCATGGTTGAAGCGATGAGTGGCGCGCGTAGTCAAATGAGGAAACCAACATTTTCGCGACCGATGAAAAAAGCGAGGGCTGAATCAAACGACGATGAAGAGCAAAAGCCAACCCTTTGAGTCCGCTCGCAACCGCATCCATGTGAAACGTCATCACGACCGGAGCCGACAGGGTGCCCCACAGCAAGGGTTCGGCGGTGCCATAAAACGGATAATGTAAATGGATAACGTCAGCTCCTTCCACCAGTCGCCCAATATGAGGCAGGGCCGCTGCATGACCGATTCGGAAATAAGGTGGAACGCGAGTCATGAAACTGCGAGAGGGCGTTGTGTCTCCAGATCCAAACGAAGGCACAATCAATTCGGCTTGCACCCCTCGCGCGCGCAAAAGCGTCACTTCGCGCAAAGCCACGCTTCCGATGCCGCCGATTTGAGGCGGAGCAACGCAAGCGAGATGAACGACGCGCATAGGAAGGAAGTAAAAAATTTAGAATTTGAAAATTATTGTTTATCTTCGCTTACATCCTCACCCTGTTCCAGATATTTCTTTGCAGCTTCGTCAAAGTCGGAAATATAGTCATGATCTTGGAGGGCTTTATATTTTTCGTATTCGCCAAGAGCCAATGACTCAGCCACTTCATGCAAGACATGACCGGCGTCTGTCAGGATTTGCTTTTCGTTAAATTGCAAAAAGGCATGCAACTTTTCCACCCAATCTTTCATGTACATGATGATCCCACGTTTCGCTTGCATCTCTGCGTAATCAAGATACATAGTCACGATTCTATTGAGATGATCGAGTTCGTCCTCGTTCAGATAATTTTTCGCGATGATCACGTCCGACTCACGAATCTTGCCCTTCGAAGCATTTTTCCAAGTCGTCAGCCCCATGTTTAGCTTTGTGCTGTCAGCTCGTTCCTTTACGATTTCTGCGGCGGTCTTGCCGGTGATAGCGAAGTGAAGCTTGTTTTGTACCGTTGCATAAAATTGCTTGGTCGTATCATTGTCGAGCGCATAGTCGGCACTGCATTGGGCGTAGATATCCGTAATCTTCTGATACAAACGCCGTTCACTCGAACGGATATCCCTGATACGGGCAATTTGCTCTTCAAAGTAGTCCTTGCCAAAAATATGACGTGGGTCTTTGAGACGCTCATCATTCATCGTGTATCCCTTAATGATATATTCCCGTAGCCGTTCAGTCGCCCAGATGCGGAATAGCGTCGCCTGACGGCTATTGACCCGGTAGCCGACGGAAATGATGGCATCCAAGTTGTAGAACCGTGTTTGATATGTTTTTCCGTCTGCCGCAGTATGTGCAAATTTTGCACTAACTAAATTTTCAACCAATTCGCCTTCTTTCAAGATATTCCCCAGATGTTTTGTAACGACTGAACGATCTACCCCGAATAATTGAGCGATTTTCTCTTGCGTGAGCCAGATATTTTCATTTTTTAGAAATATCTCAACTTTTATGCCACCATCTGACGTTGTGTAGAGGATGATCTCGGTAAAAGAACTTTCTTGGAAGATTTTTTTAGAGTTTTTCTTCATAGAGCTACTGCCTAAGTATTACTTGATTATCGAGCAAACCGTCCTTCTTTGCCCTCTCCATTTCATCAGCATCCCGTCGGAATCAAATAAAACCGCTTTGAGAGACATAATAAGTAATCAATCATTTTCCAACTTCAAACTTTCAACTTCTTTTAAGGCGTCACGTCGAACCAACTCTGTCAGCTGCCGCTCTAAGCGATCATGCGCCACGTGAAGATGAAAGACGAGGATGAGCAGAACGATCACCGCAGCATACACGATAAGATCCGCGCCGCGACCTATGCCCACAAAATTTGCGACAACATTTGTCACTTCCGGCCTCCAGATGATGACTCCCGCCCCCATCCATACCAAACTCCACAACCATGCCTCAAAGGATCGAATGGCTTGTTGATGCGCTCGCCGCCACGTCATAAAAAGAGCACCGAGAAGAACGATGGAAAGAATGAATTGAATAATCATAGGTTAATGAAAAAATCCTAAAAATAAATGCCACACGATTTTGAAAGCGTCCGTGGATTTTTGCCCCTTGGCCAACGATGCGGAAGTGTAATGGATTTTCACAGGCACTTCTAGAAAACGAAGCGACGAGCGAGTCACCAAACGTAAAATTTCCGAACAGTGCGCCATGCGATCTTGCGTGAAGTTGATGGATCGCGCCGCCTCTGCCGTCATCGCGCGCAACCCGCTTGTCGCATCCGTCATGCGATGAGGGACACCTAAAATAAACGAGTTAAACCATCTGGCAATGCCGAGGAGCCATCGTCGTGACGAGGGCAGTCCCTCCGCCTCAATTCCCAAAAATCGCGAACCAAATACCACGTCAGCCTGACCGGTTTTGATCGGTTCGATCAGCATCGGAATAAATGACGGATCGTGCTGACCGTCGGCATCAACATGAACGAGGATCTCCGCGCCCATACGAAGAGCGGCGAGCGTCCCGGTTTTTAATGCCGCACCCTGACCGCGATTGATGGCGTGACGCAATACGGTCGCTCCCGCCTTTTGCGCGACGGCCGCGGTCTCGTCTTCTGATCCATCATCAACAACGATCACGATCGACGCGTAACGCAAAACCTCCTGAATCGCTTTTGCGATCCGAGACGCTTCTTGGTACGCCGGCATCACCGCAACGATCTTCATGCTCCTCGTACCTTACCGTGATTAAACGATGGGATCAAGAGAGGAAAATTGACGTTTCTTCCAACAAGTCTCAAGATGGGTGAAATGAAATTTGATGAGCGCGTCACCCCTCCTTGCCCTCATGCCGGCGTGTGCGGCGGCTGTTTGTGGCAGCACATGGCCTATGAGGCGCAGTTAAACGAAAAACGCTCGCTAATCAATCGCGCGTTCGAAGAAGCGGGACACGCGGAACGCGTAGATAAAGTGATGCCTTGCCCGGATCCATTCTATTATCGCAACCGCATGGATTATTGCATTGGCTGGCGCGGCGAGGTTGGTCTCAAAGAATACGGTTCATGGAATCGCTACGTTGATCTTTCCACCTGTTTGCTTCTTGATAAAGAAACACCCACCATTTTACAAACGGTTCGCGAACTCATGCGCGATTTAAAATTGGAACCGTGGGATGCAAAATTCCATCGCGGTCTCGTGCGTTATGTGGTGATTCGTCTCGGCAAAAATACCGGCGAACGCATGATTACGCTTCTCGTAAAAGATTTGTCAAAAATCGATGATCAAGCGCGCCAAGAAATCACCCGCCGCCTTATTCCCCTTTGTACCACCCTCTACCTCGGCGAAAATCCTGAAATAACGGATCTGTCGCTGGCCAAAACACTCAACCTCTTGCATGGAAACGAATTTTTAACCGAGGAGGTAAATGGTTTGCGTTATGTGATTCATCCCAATTCCTTTTTCCAAACGAATACAAAAATGGCTGGGGAATTGCAGAAGATCGTTTTAAACTTTGTCATTCCCGCGAAGGCGGGAATCCATCCGATGGATCCCCGGGTCTCGTCGAACTCGCCCGAGGATGACAAAATAAAAATTCTCGATCTGTATTGCGGCCTCGGTTTTTTTGGCATCGCGTGCGCGAAACGCGGGATGACGGTCGTCGGATTTGAATTGGACGCGCACGCGATCGAACTCGCAAAACAAAATGCAAAATTAAACGGAGTCGAACAAAAAACCGAATGGCGAGCCGGAGCCGTCGAAAAATTATTCGATCATAACTCCCCCGGCCCCGACGCGATCATTCTTGATCCGCCGCGCTCCGGACTTCATCCGCGCGTCATCAAAACCCTTTTGGAAAAACCGCCGCCGACGATCGTTTATGTTTCCTGCAACTATCATCGACTCGTCGAAGAATTAAAACAGTTCAAAACTTCTTATCGAGTTGACCGTCTCGCCGCTCTCGATCTCTTTCCCCAAACACCGCACGTGGAAGTGGTGACGAGGTTGGTAATTAGTAACTCGTAACTAGTAACTCGTAATTAGAATTCATCCCAATTCAGTCCTCCTAGTTACTAGTTACTAATGACTAATGACTAATGACTAATGACGAGTTACTATACTTCTATGAAATCCGGTTTTGTGACTCTCGTCGGGCGATCTAACGTAGGAAAATCAACCCTGTTGAACGCTCTCGTGGGATCAAAAGTGGCGATCGTGACGCCCAAACCCCAAACCACGCGCCATCCGGTTCGTGGCATTCTTCATGATCCGCGAGGTCAGATCGTCTTTGTGGATACGCCGGGAATTTTTTTAGGAAAAAAAGATGCGGTCTCTACGCGTCTGAATCAGATGGTACACGAACAACTGGAAGGTATTGACGCGATCGTGTATGTGATGGATCCCACGCGCGAGCCGGGACAGGAAGAGGCGGCTATACAAAACATTCTGCAAAAGATTACGGTGCCAGTCATCCTGGTCATTAACAAAAGCGATCTGCCGGCCTCGCAACGCTTGTTTCTGGATGTAATGCGCGCCACCGATGTCGGTCAAAAAACCGCCTTGGAGATTTCCGCGCTCAAACGACGCGATCTTAATCGGCTAACGGATGCGCTCTACGTGCTTCTCCCGAAAGGCGTACCGTTTTATCCGCAAGGACAGTTGACGGATCAAGGTCATGAGAAGTGGCTGGAGGAACTGATCCGCGAAAAAACTTTTTTGCGTCTCGAACAAGAACTTCCCTATACCATCAAAGTCAAAGTGGAAGAAATGGAAACGCGATCAAGCGGCGTGCGCTATGTTGCCGCCACCATTTGGACCACGGAAGATCGGTATAAAAAAATGATTATCGGCGCCAAAGGACAAACCTTAAAGATGATCGGCAGCGACGTGCGAAAAGAATTGGAAGGCGCCACACAACAAAAACACTATATTGATCTGCACATCAAAGTTGACCCAAAATGGCCGGAGCGGTTTAATTGAACTATGAAACCGGAACAAATCCCTCTAAACCTCGGTGATGCTCAAGAAAGCGTATCCGCTCCATCGCCTTCAAAAAATGCCCCACACCAACCACGGGTCGATATTCGAACCCTTCCTCACTTTCGTAGCATTGTTGATGTGATTCATTATTTGCAAAACCAAGGTCACCTGAACACGGCTCCCAAAATACGTTTGGGAGCGGAACGAGAGGCATGGCGTTGGGAACAAATGCTGATGCGTGATCTCCATGCGGCGAAACAAGGGAATGCCCCGGAAGCTCAATTGGACGAACTGCGCAAACTCATCTTTGCGATCAGTTGGGACAAACATCCGCGACCGGACGTTACAACGCTTCTCCGTGATGCGGATCGCTTGGCCAACGAGGTAGAAAAATGGGCAAAAGTCTTGGGTGGGCGCGGGTCATCACCCGATGATAAACGCGAATATCTCGACGAATATCTCCCGCGTGTTCAAAAAATTCGATGGGCCATTCAATCAAACGCGTGCGGTGCAAAGGCGGCCGATGCCTTAATGGCTATTGAACATTTTATGCAAGAAACCAAAAACACCAAGCCGCCGGAGGCTCTCCGACGGCTAAGAGATCAAATTTATTATCAATCCGTGTACGCGCCGTGGTGCGAAACCGCGCCGCATGAAAAATTACATTAAGCGATAGAACGCGCCGGCAAAAACGAAACGTCGGCAAGAAGTTCTTGATAGACGTTGATCATATCCCGCACGCGAAGCTCCGCGTCAAATTTTGTGCGCACATGGTGATAAAATAATGCTCCTTTGGCTTCACGATCTCGTTTGGAAAGTTGAGCGAGTTCCACGAGCCCTCGAGACAAATCTTGGACGTTCTGCGACTGAACTTCTATGGCATGGCCGCCGGTCGCTTCACGATTTTGCGGCAAGTTCGTGATAACGACAGGTTGACGATAAGAACCTGCCTCCAATACGGCAATCGACAACCCTTCGCTCGAAGTCGGAAACACATGGCCCAGCGCATGCGCTTGCAAGCTTCGCAGTTCTTCCCCGTGGCGTTCGCCCAACATTTGTACTCCCGGAACCGAAGCCGCCAGCTGATACAACCATTTGACATAAGTATCTGTCCACGCGCCACCGCCAATAATGGCGAGCGGGATTTCCGCAAAAAGATCCGGCCGTTGATGCTTCGCGGCTTGATAAGCCTGAATCAAAAGATGAGCCTGTTTGTCTTGAATCAAACGACCGACAAATAAAAGATATTGATTCGGATGCAAATCGTGATCGGCAAGCGCGTCAACGGACGGTTGATCGGATGGCATGGCAAACGGATGCGGAATGTATGTTGCCTGACAACCATACTTTTTGACGCAATACCTCGCGATCACTTCGGACACCGCGATCGTGCGATCAGCAAACAAGCATCCCAACCGTTCGCTCAAACGCAAAACCGCTTTGGCGAAATTTCCCCACTTCGAAAGCGAATGGTTTGTGGAATGAAAAGTGAAAACAATTTTCGCTTGCGGAAATAAAAAACGAGCGAGTGGAGTCAACATCTCGACTCCGCTACCATGCAAGTGCACGATGTCCGGATGCTCGCCACGCGCATCCCACAACGCCGTGAGCGTATGCGTGATCGCATCCAGGTGCTTGGTGTGAATGCCGCGCGTTACTTTCTGTTCGACTCCCGCCGGAGGTTTGCCCGTGCCCACGTACCACGAGCGGCCATACACGATCACGCGGTGACCGACGGCAACCAAACCCGAAGCCAATAACGAAACATGCCGCTCAATCCCTCCGGAGCGAGCAGGCAATCCCTTTTGGCCGATCATGATAATGGTCATAAATGACCCTTATTTGTAGCAAATTTTCGACGTTTTGTCAATGGTTGACAAAACGGCTGAATTTTGATAGATTTTAATCGCGATAAAACCGCGAGGAGAACACGATGCCCGAGACACCCTTCCTGGAACTGCTCGTCGCACAACTGAAGCAACAGCGGCCTGTCTCGAAGAGAGAAGGACGTCGGTTCATCAAACTGATGGCCACCAGCTTCGGCCAGAGCCAATCCCAATCCGGCCAAGGTGACGGTCAGATATGGGACATGATCTTTTACTCGATTCACATGGGCTACGCCCACCGGGAAGCTCCCGGGTTTCGGTACTGAATCTCAACCGCATCATCGATTCGAAGCCGCTCTCGGCACGATCGAGGTGCGGCTTTTTATTTTTTCTCATCACTCTCTGTTTCATCATTCTTGCGCGAAGTTTCTGCAAATTTTTCTATATTTCAAACTATGCGCTATAGCGCATAGTTTGAAAGTTTTGTCTTTTTGATTGACGAATCCTAATGGGAAAATTATAAAATCCCCTCAATCCATTCGATTTGCGGTTTTTTTCCCGGTTCGATTAAAATCGCTATGGCATCGGCTTGATATTTGAGCGGTGGTGAGGAGACCGTTCGCAACCAGAGTTCGATCGCATGTGCGAGATGTCGCCGTTTGGTTCGTGTGATCGCTTCTTCCGGATAGCCGTAGGTCATGGAGTATCGCGTTTTGACTTCAACAAAACGCACTTCGCCGTCGCGTTCCGCGATCACATCAATTTCTCCCAGTCGGCAGGTCCAATTTTTTGTGATGATGCGGAAACCCTTGGTCTGCAAAAACACCGCAGCCAACTCCTCGCCGCGGCTGCCGGTCAGTTTACGAGGATCAGGCATGGTGAGTAATGAGTAATGAGTAATGAGTAATGGGTGAAGGATAACGCTCGTGATGCATTACGCATTACCCATTACGCATTACGATTTCTTCGCTTTTGGCAACCAACGTTCATAGGCCTGGCGTTTTCGTTCATCAACACGAGACGCACGAGATCTGATCTGCTCGCGAATCATCACAAACATCCACCAACCAAAACCCAAAAACCATAAGATGAGAAGAAAATGCATCCCAAACAACGGCACACGGGCTTCGGTACACCAACGGAGAAAAAGACCGACGATCCCCGCCCATAAAAAATACCAACCCCAACGATCCAATAACCGACGCGTCTCTTTATCCAAACCCCAACGCGTGGCAAATGTTTTTGAATGACGTCCGAGATAAATCAAGATCGTACACAAAACCCAAAGCACCAACAGACCGCACATGAGTACGAGAATCGCGAGGCTGGTGTATGGTAAAAAAGGAACTGGATAAGGATTGAACCAAAGACTTGGACGAACCAATGAAATAAGAGCATTCCACATACTTAAACAGTAAAAGGATTAGAAGTTGACAAGACCCGCGGTTCATCTGACTCCAGCTTTTGAAATAAAACCGCATCATGATGATCTCCGGCTTCAAACACCTCGTTGACTAAAAGTTCCAACGCGATTCCGTAAGATTGAATATCCTCGAGCGACAGACGGTTCTCAAGCGCTGGACCGAGAACCGTTGGTTGATTTTTCCACTCGAGTATCAGAATCAATCCTCCCGGACGAGTCAACCGAACAGCTTCTTGCCACAGACCGGCTTGATGTTGCACTTGATGCAAGGTGTTTGCAATGAGTGTTAGATCCGCCGCATCCGATGGAATGTGAGCCGCATTGATTCGCTCGATATCAGACCACACCGGATGAACATTCCACAACTGTTCGTACCTTGCCGCGCGTTCCACGGCTTGCAGAGCCGGCTTTTGAATATCCACGGCATACACTTTGCCCAAACCCCCAACCAAACGCGCGGCGGGAATCGTAAAATGACCGAGCGATCCGCAACCTAAGTCAACAACCTGCCAGCCCTGCCGAATACCGACGCGCTCCAGCACTTCGTTGGGATCAATAAGACCTGTTCCGGTATGGTGCATAATTCTATCGTTTGAAGAGTGACCCTAAAGTCGCTCCCAACAAATCATTCCACAAATTCGTGGCGACGACAAAGCCTAAAAGAGCCACCGCAATCCCCAATAATTTATAGAAGATATTCGTTCCGCCGGCCCCAAACTTTTGTTCCGCCCAATACGACGGACCCATAAAATCAATAAAAATCCAAGTTCGGATCACGATAAATATTCCAACACCAACCAGAGAAAAACCTACGAGGAGACGAATAAAAATTCCCATAAGCTTTTAGTGGCCCGAGGCTCGTTTTGCCAAAGCGGAAGTCACGAGGATCCAAAAAACAAGAAGAAGCCATGTCGGCATAAAATGGAATAAGATGAGTTGAGTTTTTTGCTTATATCTGTTATACCAATTTATAGATGAATTGACAAAGGAGACCTCATGGCCATCAAGCGTGTGCGAGCGCTCATGGCCATCACCATGGGGCTCTTTCTTACCCTCATCACGGCCCTTTCGATCATCTCGTTAGGCGTCCCTTACAAACTCCTGTTCGATTGGTGGCTTGGCCGGTTCATCCCAAGCCCGATCGAAAAATTTCCCAAATGGTGGCTGTGGACACTAATGCATGTCTGTCTAAAAGGCCTTCTGGGTCTGCGCTTCCAAATCACAAGATGGGTCAAAGTTGATGGAACCGTGGTGGTCGAAGGCAACCATCCGTCCACGCTGGGCTTGATCGTGTTCTTCTACTTCGTGACACACCACATCGCTCCGCGTATCCTCGTTGTTCTCAAACGAGAGCATCTTCGGAACGTGTTCATCGGGCTTCCGCTCCGGATCCTTGGCAGCGGAATTTTCATTAATCGCGATGATCGCGAGGCGGCAATCCGCACGATCAAAAAAAGCGTGGCAAAGCGATCTCGTTTCCACCGCGCGATCGTCATTCTCTCGGATCGTCGCAGACCGACGCGCGAACGCATTAACGACGCTCGTGCGCGATTCGTGAAAATCCTAGGCGATGCGCCAACAGAGCTCCACGTCCTGTTCCCTGACCGAGGAGGCACCTTTACCATCATGGAGGCGACAGGCTTCCAACTGCCACTCATCGATCTCACGATCGGCATGAGCGTGTACGAAGAAAGCATCAGGGATCTCCCGTTTGTGTGCGGCGAAACGTGGAGCATGGATGCCGAGGATGTTTCCGACATCGCGCCGCGCGATCTCAACGAATTCGGCCTGTGGATCGCGCGCCGTTGGATGTTCTTCAAAAATCCATTCATCGCTCGCCGACGACGCCCCAACCCATGATCTCATCCGCACCTCGTGCGGATATTTTTTTATCTCTTCCCCGAAACGGTTTTTTGAATTTTCGCTCTGGCTCTTAATTGCGCCATGAGCTTATTATCCACATCAAGCATGAGGCGAGAATGTCTGGAGATAATTTGCTCTCGATAATTTTTCCAAAAACGCAACGCCTCCTCTTTGCCTACATAGCGATAATGCCAAGTTTCACCCGGCGCCGTGGGAATAATTCCGTGACGAATGGCGCGAGGGACGTATTGCGCATCAAGAGATGTGTGCTTGAGTTCCATAAACCACTCATACAGAATACGATATTTGGCGTTGGTGAGATCAAAAGCCGTTCCTAAATGATGTTCGCTGTTTCCCGGCAACGCCGCCCAATCACCCCTGGCTTTTCTGATGGCCGCTTGATCCGCATAAGATCGATGCGCCTCCGCCAAATGCAAACCCACCTGCCGCAAAACGGAATCATGAGGAACGGTTTCCTCAAACTCTTGTTGAAGTTTTTCTAGCGCGTCAAATGCCTCCTGACGCAAGCGCACCCGAACGGGATTCCCATCCGTCTCAAATCCATCGAACGATACCAGATCGGGAATATCCGCATCACCCTCAACATAACGATAATTTTGCAGACCCCATCCATACGGTTGACCGTCTTGATCGCGTCCAAAAGCGCCTTGAGGAAGTTCGACGGCGGCATCGGATAAAGCATCAGGGTTTTTGCGAGCATCCGTCCCCGCATCCGGAGGGGCGCTTGCCTCCGATGGCGATGGAGCTTCTTTTGTTTTTAACAGAATTGTTCTTCCTTCTTGATAAGCCGCGTACAAACGCTGCCGCCCTTCCGAAGTTTTTCCAAGTTGATGAAGAGTCCCCTCCACCGCTCCATATTCCGGAAAGGCTACGCCCCGAGACCGCAAAACGCCGTGTGTCCTCTGATAATCCGCCAGCTGCCTCGCATCAAGAACATCTTTGTACCGCAAAAGTTCACCGCGTATCATCGTCAAAAAAAGACGCGTGGCCTCGAACACTTGAGGTCCCAGATGATTTTGCTCGTCCGATTCCAAAGCGACAAAAGTCTTTAACGCCGAACCGTTTCCCGATAAAATACGATCCACAAATCTCAAGGCGTTGGTAGCCACCGCCGCACGCTCTGAAACAGGGATCTTTTCAATATGCTGCGGCAAAACCGGTGGAAGATCCTGGCGAGCCAATACGGCTGGCGGCGGCATATTTTTCCCTTCCGCCACACCACCACCGCCTAAAACGCCCACCACGATCGCCCCTCTCAAAAATTTTTCAAATCTTCCCATAGAGCTTCATTCTAAAGCATTCATTCCCCGATGGGAATAGATTATTTTCTGACATAAATGTTTGGTGAACATTTTTCTTATGGTACTATTCGAGCGAATTAGAGAATGATTTTTTTCATATAACAGAGCTTACACAAGTTCATTATCCACAACCATTTTCACGACTTCTTGTGGACGCCAACGCTTTGCCTTGCCGTGTTTATGTGGCTTGCATAAAGCGCAACCAGAACCTTTTTTCTTTTTATACTGTTTCCGCATAATTTTTAGTGATTACGAATAGCACTTTTCGCATTCCCAATATTCCGCGTAAGCATAAACTTTTGGATCCACCTTTAGAACATTCATCACCAATTTTCCAAACTTTACTCTTCGCGTGCCTGATTGCATAGCTTTTTGTATTTCCTTTTTTCTATGCAAGGGAATCTTCCCGAAGAAGTGCCCTCCTCGATAGGTTCGATCATCGTACAAAATGATATGCATCTTCTTTCCACAGACTGCGCACCTGCGCGCTAAATTCGAACTTGAAATTTTCTTCTTTACCAATTTCTTATCTTTCATATTCTCCTATGTGCATTCTATGATAATGATCCTCTGATAAATTTTTTAAACCATTTTTCTTATGGTACCATTCGAGCGAATGAGAAATTAGTTTGTTTTGGTTTGTATTTTCAGATGAACCGTTTGTGGTTCGCGAAGAGCATCCTTAATTCTCTCCACCTGCCTCTTATTTGTATTCTCGGGAAAATCTTTAAACGCAAAATATTTTATTTGATCTGCCTCGTCATTCAACCGCATCGCTCCGCCTGTGATCTGACAGCGAAACGCCATCCCCATTTCATCCGTCTCCGGTTTAAAATACAAACCCGTCACTTTTTCAATCACCACATCAAAACCCGTTTCTTCTTTGACTTCGCGGATGCATCCCTCCCACGGCGTCTCCCCGGCTTCCAAACCCCCGCCGGGCAAATTCCACAAATCCTGATCCGTCCTATGACACAAAAGCACTTTTTGATGTTGGTCGAGGACGATCCCCCAAACCGCGATCCCGAGAGCATGAGCCATAGACATCAAACATTTTATCCATGACACTTTTTATATTTTTTCCCGCTTCCGCACGGACACGGCTCGTTTCGTCCGACTTTTTTTGAAGGAGCTGCCACCTGTAAGCTGCCACCTGTAAGCTGTGCCTCCCCCATCTCTTTTACCGGTGCGGAAAATTGCATGGGGCGACCAAAACTCGGCAACCTTCGCGTTTCCTGTTCTACGGTTTCGCGCGCAATGTGTACTTTAAAAATCGTATGCGTTACCCGTTCCTGAACCGTCGCGAGTAATTGATGAAACAGGCGATACGCCTCTTTCTTATATTCCACCAACGGATCGCGCTGGCCGTACCCTTGTAACCCGATACCGCGACGAAGATGCTCGATGGATTCCAAATGTTCAATCCACAATTCATCCATCGAACGCAAGAGCACAACTTTTTCCATCTCGCTCATAAGCGCGGCATCCCCCAACCCCTCTTCGACTTTGCCATACGCCTCCACGACCGCAGCCATCACCGATTGAATAAGATCTGTGCGCCGCTTAGCTAAATCCTCTTTTCCCTCCAATTCTTTTTGTTCGATCGTCAAACGTCCTCTCGCATCAATCGAACCGGGAAGAATCGCGGTGATTGCCTGTTCAATTTTTTCGACCTCCCACGCGGCAGGATCTTCGTCGCTTGTATGAACCGAAATCATGCGTTCGACTTCTCCTTCCACCATCTCCAAAACTTTTTGTTTGAGCGGCCGTTCCCCGTCCAGACTCGGTTCTTGCGCTAATTGTAAAACCTCGCGCCGTTTGCGATAAATGGTCATGCGATGCTTGTTCAGCACATCGTCGTATTCAAGCAAATGTTTGCGGATGTCGAAGTTGTGGCCTTCCACTTTTTTCTGCGCCGCCTCAATGGATTTGGAAAGGAGGCTGTTTTCAATCGGCTGATCTTCCGGCAGTCCCAAACGATCCATCATCTTCTTCATGCGATCGGAACCGAAGATGCGCATGAGATCATCCTCCATGGACACATAAAATTGCGTGGCTCCCGGATCTCCTTGACGACCGGAACGACCGCGCAGTTGGTTATCGATGCGCCGCGACTCGTGACGTTCCGTGCCGAGGACAAACAGCCCGCCCGCTTGGCACACCTCTTCCGCCTCTTTTGGATCAGATGGATTCCCTCCTAGCACAATATCCACACCTCGACCGGCCATGTTCGTCGCCACCGTGACAGCCCCTTTGCGTCCGGCTTGCGCGATAATTTCCGCTTCTCGCTCGTGATTCTTGGCATTCAATACGTGATGCGGAATACCTTCGCTCGTAAGCAATTCACTCAATAATTGATTTTTCTCAATGCTGACCGTGCCCACCAAAATCGGCTGACCTCGATCGTGACGTTCTTTGATCTCTCGCACCACGGCGCGAAATTTTCCGATTTCATTTTTATACACTCGATCAGAAAGATCGGCTCGTTGGTTGGAACGATGCGTGGGAATGCTTAAGACTTCCAATTTATATATCTTGGAAAATTCTTCCGCCTCGGTTGCGGCCGTACCGGTCATGCCTGCCAGTTTCTCGTACAAACGAAAATAATTTTGAAAAGTGATGGTGGCAAGGGTGATGGATTCACGTTGGATCGTCACGCGTTCTTTTGCCTCAATCGCTTGATGCAACCCTTCGGAATACCGACGACCAACCATCAAACGACCGGTAAATTCATCCACGATAATCACCTCGTTGTCCTTTACGACGTAATCGCGATCTCTTTTGTACAACGTATGAGCGCGCAACGCCTGCTCAAGGTGATGGACAAGCTTCATCCCTCCTTGAACGTACAGATTGTCCACATTCAACCATTTTTCCATTTTCGCTATTCCGGATTCCGTGAGCGTGGCGGCGCGCAATTTTTCGTCCACTTGATAGTCATCTTTTTCCGTCAAACGCGGAACCATCTCGGCAAAACGAAGATACAAATCTCCGGCCTCTTCCGAGGGAGCGGAAATAATGAGCGGCGTGCGCGCCTCATCAACCAAAATGGAATCCACTTCGTCAATCAATACGTAATGCAGATCGCGCTGCACCATATCTTCGGCGCGGATCGCCATGTTGTCGCGCAGATAATCAAAACCGAATTCGTTGTTGGTGCCATAAGTGATGTCTGCTTCGTACGCCTCGCGTCGCGAGACCGGTCGCAAATAATCCATGTCCACACGAAACGCCCCTGTCGCGTCGCGTGAGGGATCATGCGCGGATTCCGCCTTAAAATTTGGATCATACACAAAGCTGCTCGCGTGCTGGATACAGCCAACGGTGAGTCCGAGGGCATGATAAATCTGTCCCATCCACACGGTATCGCGGCGTGCCAAATAATCGTTGACCGTTATCACATGCGCACCTTTGCCTGTGAGCGCGTTCAGATAGACGGGAGCTGTTGCGGCCAGCGTTTTTCCTTCCCCTGTTCTCATTTCCGCGATCATCCCGCGATGCATGGCTATGCCTCCCACCAATTGCACATCATAATGACGTTGCGCAATCACACGCCGTGCCGCTTCGCGAGCAACGGCAAAAGCCTCGGGCAGAAGATCATCCAAGGCCGAGCTTTGTGTCAGGCGCGAACGAAACTCGATGGTTTTTCCTTTTAACGCTTCATCCGACAAGCCTTGTATCGCTGGTTCAAACGCATTGATCTTATCAATCAACGGTTTGATTTTTGTAATTTCCTTGGCATTCGGATCACCGAAGAATTTGTTCAGAAAAGAAGGGTTCATGATCAAAAATCATAGCTGATTCCACTTAAAAAGTCTAGAGCGTTATCAAAACCCCGCCTCTTGCAAGAGGCGGGGTTTTTTGGCTGAAATTTCGACTGAAATTATGAATTATTTTACCGTACTCGTGGCGCTGACCGCGGCAGCGTTCAGACAAACGGTCTTAGATGCCGCATACTTTTCCCATGCCGTCCTCATAGCGGCAAGATAAGTGTCCATGAGTGATTTTTGAGCGGCGGAATACGCTTTTTGCGCGTTGGTCTTAGCGGTTAAAGCGGCTTTCATGGCACTTTCACGCGTCTCACGAGCGGTCTTTATGGTGCTTGCAAAAGCGTCGTTTGCCGCTTTGCGACAAGCTGTGAGTTCATCACCGGTTTTTGCAACGCAAGCTTGTTTTGCCGATTCAAGCGTGGTCCTCGCCGTCTTTCGAGAAGCGTTAAACGCGCCTGTTGCCGCGGCATTATGCGCTGTACGAAATGTTGCTTTCGCCGCCATCCATGTATCTTGAGCCGACTTATGCGCCGCCTTGCGGGCATTTAATGCCGCTTGTTTTGCGGCTACATACGCTTCCCAGCCGACCTTATTACACTGCTGAAGTTGGCTGTGGTTGCGCTTGATCATCGCGCGACCGTCCTTTACGACTTCGCGTACATCCTTGCGTACCTCCTTTGCCATGGCACGACCTTCTGCCCTGGCAGCCTGACCCACGCCATTATCTTTTCCGGCAAACACCGGACTGGCCAGTAACGCCCCTGCTAACGTCGCGACTCCAACATAACGATAGAATTTCATAAAAGAATAAAAAATGAAGAATAAATGGATGGACCGAAGTCCTATCACGATGAATGATACCAACGCTTAAACAAAATGTTACAAAGCCCTCTTTCCTTTCTGCATCGAACGCTCCTCTAGACGCTTCTTCCAATCTGACAACTCGGCACGCAAATGATCACGAACCTTATCAATGGCCTTATAGAGATCATCCGCCTCTTTTTCCATGCGTATCACTTCACCACCAACCTGTACCACGGTTTTACATTCAAAAATGTTCCCCTTGCGGTGATGATGATTGGATATGCCTACCTCCACATCAATGTGACGAATGGAATCAAAATACTTTTTCAGCGACTCCATCTTTTCTTCAACATATTGTTTGATGGCCGGCGTGAGTTCGATGCCGTGGTGGGAGATGTTGAGGGTCATAGGGAGGAAGTAGGAAGAAGGAATTAAGAATTAAGAATTAAGAATGGAGAATGAGGAAAAATGAAATAGGATTAAAGATCAAAACCGAGTTCGCGTAATTTGAGGCGCAGTTCGTTTTTTGCTTTATTACTTTTTAAATAACGCTCGGAAAGTTGCTCCACAATTTTTTGTTCAATAACTGGCATGAGCGCGCCAACCCTTTGAGCTAGCGGTGTGGCATCGCGCCTCTTCCCTTTTCCTTCTGTAAGACGAAATTCGAATGGGACATAGGTCAAATCATCTTTTGGTTCTTGGCCGCTCACAGGGGACAATTTTTCGATCCCCAATCTTTGCTCTGCTGCTGCCGCCCGCAAAGCGCCTTCTACGGCCGTCACAAAATCATCCTTTGCACCGGAAAACATGATGCGCATCGCCGTCGGACTCTCTAAGGATGTGGCAAAGGCTAAAGCGGCTTTTGGCGGTTCTGGACGAGTTTGCGTTTTTCCATACTGATATAAATTCATCAAAAGCCGAGCTTTCTCAGTCACGGTAGAAAACCGTAAGCGAGTTTCTAAGGGAAGCGCATCTACTGGCGTCAGATTTTTCTGCTGTGACAACTGATTCGCTCGTTGCTCAATCGCAGCCGGAGTTAACCATTGGGTTAAGAGCGGAGTTTTTGCGTAGTTTGTCCCCGTCACGAGATCCGCCGTGCCATCACGTCCAAGATTATTCCACAAGCGATATCCGGAATCGCCTTCTTCCATTTTATGATCCCGAAGAATCTCCCTCACCGCTTCAAAATAAACATCTCTTCGACCACCAAATGCCTCCCATCCCGCCAAACCATCAATAGTGACCACGATTTGAGAACCGGGTATGCTTCCCCAAGGAATCTCTCTAATCTTGACCTGCAGCGGAGATGGTGGGCGATAAATTTGCCATTCTCCCGGCTCTTGTTCTGCCGGTGGCGTTGGTATCGGCGGTTTTTCTCCGGGCATTTTCATAGATTCGACAAGCTCACTATGATAGTGATAAATATTGCACTTCTTCTTGCAACTCAATTCCCAGTTTATCACGCACGTTCATTTTTACAAGAGAAATCAAGGCGATCACGTCTTGCGCTCGCGCGTGCCCGCGGTTCAGAAAAAAATTACCGTGTTTGTCACTCACCTGCACATCGCCGATCCTTTGACCCTTCATCCCCGCCTGTTCGACGAGCCAACCCGCGGACAGACGCTTGACGCGCAGCATTGCCTCGGGAATTTGATTGACGTACCGTCGCAAAATATCGAGTTGACTTTCGTCGGTAAAATCAAAATTCTTGAATACGCAACCGGCGCTCGATTGATCCAAAGGTTGACTCTCTTTGCGCGCGCGTAGAATTTGATCGAAAGGCGCTGTCGGATGGATTCCTGCGGTTCGACTGAGGCTTCGACTGAGCTCAGCCGAATGTCGCTCACCGAAGTCCTCCGCAGGAATGACAGAAGAATGAATCAGCTTTAACTCACAACCCAAAATGACATGAGGCTCGCGCTTAAACAGACTATCGCGATAACCGTACTGACACTCGGCGTTCGACAAACGAATGCGCACGCCATCTTTGAGACGATACGCGTCAACAAACGACACGTTATCCTTCATTTCCCCACCATAACAACCTGCATTGCCATATAACGCGCCACCGATGGTCCCTGGCACGCCCACAGCCCATTCAAATCCGGTCAATCCGGCATCAACCGTTTTGCGCGCGGCCAGTACCGTAATCATGCCACTTTCCACTTGCACACGATCATGTTCGATCACGAACCCGCGATTTGCCGCTTGAATCACCACACCTTCGAACCCTTCATCCGCGACCAGCAGGTTTGATCCACCACCAAAAACATAAAATGGAATTTCCAAATCTTGCGCCACACGAACCGCTTCGATCAACGCGTCAGATGAGACAGCGACGACATACATCCGCGCTGGCCCGCCAATCCGAAAACTCGTGTGCTTTGCCATCGGCTCATTCTCTATGACAGATGGCACGCGAGATTTGTATTCTACAATTTTCTGTTCTAGTGTTTTCATGTTCTCGTGTTCTTATGTTCTCGTATTTCGTATCTCTTATCTCGTATCTCTTATCTCATCCTTTTATGACTTCCGTCGCAATCTCAAAAATATCACCCGCTCCCATCACGATGATTACATCCCCGGACTGACGCAACCGATGGAGAGCAGAAAGCGCATCGCCCGGATTTGCCGCGTATTCGAGCGGTCTCGTGATCCCTCGATCCGTATCATGACGCACGACCGCCTCGAGCAAATCTCGGGAAGAAACCGCTTCATCCTCTTTTTGTTCGCGGCCGGTCACATCATAAACTTCCGCAAAGATCGCCGCGTCCGCTTTATCGAAAGCGGAAATAAAATCAACAAACAACTGTTTCGTGCGATTGCGATGATGCGGTTGAAAACAGAGAACGATGCGACGTCCCGGATACCATTGCTTCGCGGCTTCGAGCGTCGCGGCCACGGCCGTTGGATGATGGGCATAATCGGAAATGACCGTGATGCCACTCTCTTCCACCACTTTCTCAAACCGTCGCCAAATTCCGCGAAACGAAGCAAGCACCGGACGTATGACATCCAACGTCACCCCTAAACTCGTCGCGAGAGCCATGGCCCCGGCGGCATTCATCACATTCATCCGTCCGGGAATAGGCAAGGACAGCCGCGTCACCAAACCAAGCTCATCGCGCCAGGCAAAAGTCTGTTCTCCCGGACGAATCACATGATCGATAATCTGAACGTCCGCGTGCGAACCAAAACCAAAGGTTTTGATCTTCACTCCACGCGATTCCAGACGCGAGCGTTCCTCGCCGATCAACGTTCCCACCCGAGGATCATCGGCATTGGCGACGACGAGCCCCCCGTCTTTAACCTGATGCAGAAATTGACGGAAGGTCTCACTCATGGCGGCAACATCCGAAAAAATATCCGTGTGATCAAGTTCGATATTATTCAAAATGACGGCATTCGGATAAAACTCCAAAAAATGTTTTTCATATTCATCTCCCTCAATCACAAACAGGTCGCTCTGACCAAAACGCACATTCCCTTCGGGAAATGATGGAACGCGACTTCCCACCACTACCGTCGGATCCTTGCCTGCTTGTATGAGCATCAAACCGAGAAGAGCGGTCGTTGTGCTTTTGCCATGCGTTCCGCATACGACGAGCGTCCGATGCTCTCTCGTCCACTCGCCCAAAAACTGAAAATTATTTTTTTGATCGATGTTCCGACGGCGCGCTTCGGCACGCTCGAAATTTTGTTCCGGCACAGCCGAAGAATAAATGACCAAATCCGTTTCCGGCGGAAGGTGTTCCGCCTTGTGGCCGATCTGTACTTTGATCCCCTTGCGCAACAATTCTTTGGTCAACAAAGAAGCGGTCGTGTCCGAACCGCTCACGTGAATGCCCGCTCGCACGAGCAACTTTGCCAAGCCGGACATATTGATACCGCCGATGCCGACGAGATGCGCGTGTTGTATTGGTTTCATCATAGGCCTATTATGATGTTCGTCGTCTCAAAAATTTTTCCATTCGAGGAGCCAAGACGGCGACAAAAAGAATCGCTCCCAACAGATCCAACGTCAAATCATCGATCGTGTCCGGCAACATCATGCCAAAATGAGGGACGAGATCATTCAAGAGATAAAATTCCAAAAACTCCCACAATGTTCCTATGAGCTCCGCCGTCGCCACCACCACAAAAGACCAAACGATCATGGAGAACCGCGGAATCCAAGAGCGAGCTTGAGCCTCACGATAAAAGTTTGCCGTGGCCCAAGCGATGGTTAAACCGCCAAAAAGATGCGCCACGCGATCCAGTTCAAAATGCAAAGGAAGAAAAATCATCCGCAAAAGGTGTAACAAAAACACCACAATGGGTGGTAAAAGAATTACGAAAACGCGAAAAAATACGAAAATACGAAAGCGAATTCTTGGTTTCGTATTTTCGTAAAATTTCGTGCTTTCGTTAAAAGTTTCAGCAAAAACGTCCATAAGTTACCCCTCTTTTATACCTCTTTTGACGAAAAACGACAACTCTTCTACCCTACGGTCATGATTTCCATCTCTCAAACCGATCCCGAAATGTCTCGCCTTATTGATGAAGAAGTCCGGCGACAACAAGAAGGGTTGACTCTTATCCCATCAGAAAACCATTCGTCCAAAGCCGTGCTCGAAGCGCTGGGAACCGTCCTCACCGACAAATACGCGGAAGGATATCCGGGCAAGCGTTATTACGCCGGTAATGAAGTCGTTGATAAAGTGGAAGGCCTTGTCCAAGAGCGTGCGAAAAAATTATTCGGCGTGCCGCACGCGAACGTCCAACCATATTCCGGCAGTCCTGCCAACTTTGCCGTGTATCTGGCAACGTGCAACCCCGGCGACACGATCATGGGTCTTGATCTCTTGAGCGGCGGACATTTGACGCACGGCTGGAAATTTTCCGCCACGTCTCTCTTTTGGAAAAGCGTTCCGTATCATGTAAAAGAAGATGGATCAACGAACTTTGATGAACTGCTGACTCTCGCCCATCAACATAAACCAAAACTCATTTGGTGTGGTGGCACAGCTATCCCGCGGGCGATTCCTTTTAAGGAAATGATGGACATCGCGGATGAAGTTGGCGCTTATCTCGTGGCAGACATTTCGCATATCGCGGGATTGATCGTCGGTGGCGCGCACGAAAGTCCGGTGCCGTATGTCCATCTCGTAACCACCACGACGCACAAAACGCTGCGCGGTCCACGTGGAGCCATGATCATGGTAACGCAAAAAGGTTTGGATAAAGATCCGGAACTGGCGGAAAAAATCGACAAAGCCATCATTCCCGGTTTGCAAGGCGGACCGCATTTGAATACTATCGCCGGAATCGGTATTGCATTGCTTGAAGCAAACCAACCTGAATTCAAAAACTACGCGAGGCGCGTTGTAGACAATGCGCGTACGCTTGCCAGTGCTCTCACGAATCATGGATTCAAACTGGTATCCGATGGCACGGACAACCATTTGATTCTCGTTGATTTGACGCCCACAGGAATCGGTCGCGGTGTCTTCCTTCACCTCGCCCTCGAACGCATCGGAATTTATTCAAACAAAAACACCATCCCGGCTGATCCAAGCTCCCCATTTTATCCGAGCGGTCTGCGACTGGGATCACCGGCCGCCACCACGCGCGGCATGGGAGAAAAAGAAATGGAGCGGATCGCGGAGTGGATAAAGCGCGTGACCGATCACATCAAAGATGTATCGATGCCGAGTGATAAAGAAGCGCGCCGCATCGCCATCAAAGAATTCAAAGATTCGTTCGCGACCGATCCTTTTTATGAAGTGATGAAACAAGCAGTGAAGGAACTGTGTTTAAAGTTCCCGATTCCGGGAATTTGACATTTTATTTCATTCTAGTAGGGTGGTCTCGCGTTCAACGGATGAAAAAAGGAGGCGCTCATGCGCAACGAACGGCTCTTCGAAAAGGATCCGCATTCGTATTACAGGCCGGGTCAACCACGGATGAAGCATCTCCGCTGGGAGGTAGAGGTTGACTTCGCCGGTCGCAGGCTCTCTTGTCTGGCAGTGATCGACTTCGATGGCGGAGGCGAGACCAATCTCGACCTGCGTAACCTCGAGATCACGGGTATCACCGACGGAGATGACCAGCCGCTCACGTACCAAGTCAGTCTGTCCCACCCCGTACTCGGCGAGTGTCTCACTCTCACCGTACCGGATGGCAAGCCGCAGGTGAAGATTCACTACTGGACTTCGCCCCAGGCTTCCGGTCTGCAGTGGCTCACGCCGGAACAGACGCAAGGCAAGCGGCACTCGTACCTGTTCAGTCAGGGCGAACCGCTTCACGCGCGCAGTTACCTTCCGTGTCAGGACACGCCCGGCGTGCGCTTCACGTTCAACGCGTGCCTCACGGTGCCGGAGGCGCTACGAGGGTTGATGGCCGCGAACGAGCACGTCTCTCGCGAGATCAAGGACGGTCTGGCCGTGGAGATGTGGAGGATGACGAAGCCGATCCCGAGCTACCTGTTCACGCTCGTGATTGGCGACATCGCATCGCGCGACATCACGAATCGTTGCCGCGTGTATGCAGAACCGGAACTGGTGGATGCGGCAGCTGCGGAATTCGCGGACGTGGGTGAGATGATGGTCGCCGCGGAGAAGCTCTTCGGCATGTACGACTGGGGACGGTTCGACCTGAACATGATGCCGTCCTCGTTCCCGTATGGCGGCATGGAAAATCCATGCTTCACCTGCCTGACCCCGACGCTCGTGGTCGGCGATCGATCGATGGTGAACGTCATCGCGCACGAACTCGCGCACAGCTGGACTGGCAACCTGGTGACCAACGCCACATGGACCGACTTCTGGCTGAACGAAGGGTGGACCAACTACGTGGAGTGGCGCATCTGTGAGGAGCTGTACGGCCGCGATGCGATGATGCTCCAGGCGGCGCTCCTCCAGCGCGAGTTGGATCGGGACTTCCGTGATTTGGCGGCGCGTGGCATGCACCAGTACACGGCACTCGGAAGTTACGTGCCGGGAACGCTCGATCCGGACGACATCTTCACGCGCGTCCCGTACTGCAAGGGAGCGCAGTTCCTGATGAAGGTTGAAGAGGCCGTGAGCCGTGAGCGGTTCGACGCGTTCATCCGCAAGTACATCGAGACGTTCCGGTTCACCTCCATCACGACCGCGACGTTCCTCGACTTCGTGGCCGCGGAACTGCCGGGCGCGCTCGAGGCAGTCAAGTCTTGGCGCTGGATCGGCGGGCTCGGCCTGCCGGAAAACGCGCCCAAGATCGAGTCGCCCCTCATCGTCGAAGTCGAGAGGTACGCCGAGACCGACGGGATCCTGGCCAGCGATGAGGCCAGGGGATGGAGCTCGAACCAGTGGCTGCTCTACCTCGAGCTCGTGCCGCGCGATGGGCTCAAGTCCGAGTTCGCCGAAGAGCTTGATCGTGCCTTCGCGTTGAGCACGAAGGCGAACGCCGATGTGCGCTTCGCATTCCTGCTCCTCGCAATCGAGGCCGGGTACGCGGGCGCGAACGATGCCGTGGCAAACTTCCTCAGCAAGGTCGGTCGGCTCAAGTACCTCCAGCCCCTGTATCGGGAGATGAGCAAGACCATGGCGGGTCTGGCATGGGCGCAGAACGTCTTCGCACGCGTCCGGTCGGGCTACCACCCGATCGCCACAGCGCAGGTGGAACGCATCTTGGGAGAGGCGGAAAAGCGCCTCGCGAAGATCTGAAAGACAAGCAACTCTCGATCCTGAATCACCAACGTGAATCAGGATCTTTTTTTTCTCAATTTTACAAAACATCAAACTCTAGCTATAGCTAGAGTTTGATGTTTTTTTAAAGCCTTTCCCATGACTCATCCACCACCTGAATATCCCGAACTCATTTCTGCTGCAGTTGATCGTAATAAATAGACGGAAAATTTTCGACATCACGCATCACTTCGTCTCGCAGGCCAAACACGCTTTCTCCTTGCCGAAGTAACGAGCCAAGGAGAACATACCCGGGCCTGTTAATGTGAGCGTAATGGCGATCGCGAGGAGCGCGAAGTCCGCATCCCCTGCCGGAAAAGCGAATTTTTTGACAAACACGAACGCCACAAACATCACGATGCCGATGAGGGCGCTAAACCATCGCGTCCAGATGCCAAGCAATACGGCAATCCCACCGACAAATTCGCTCAACGCCGCCGCGTAAGCAAAAAGCGCCGGGGCAAAAAATCCGATACGACCCACCATGCCGGTGAACACCTCCATTCCTGGCGCATCTCCAAACAATTTTCCCCAACCATGCTGAATAAAAATGACACCTATAGCGATACGAAGCGCAAGCAGTCCCCAACTTAAACCATCATGCGCGCAGGTATTCTTGTTGACGTCTGACATAGGAAAAGAATAAAAAAATAGGAATTAGTAACTAGTAACTAGCTATTGATCGATTATACACGTTTAATGTGTTATCTGCCAAAAAAAGGATTAAAGTTCGAAGGTTGAGCCTTGTGAAAATTACGGCAGCTCGCGGCCGGTCAAAATATCAAGAACGCGGAAGGTGCTAGTCGCGCCCTTATAATCATCGATCGTGACCGTACCGCGATCCTTATCCAACGCGTCAATGTACAAATAATTTTTTTCTCCGTTAAATTTCCAGAGAACGTTTCCCGTTTTTGCATCCACGCCCCAGATTTGCATACGTGAGTAGCCGGGCGCACTCTCTTCCTTACCCTTGCACACCGTACACTCTTTAGGTTCTGCTGTGTCAAAACAGATGGAGGAGTTCTTTGGGCAGGTATCACATATGTCCACACAGCGTGAATGGTGAGTCATCTCCATCACCATGGTCTGGTTGAGCGTCTTAAACTTCCAGGAACTCCATTGTGGAGAATCAAAATTTTTCGTCCACAAAATTTTTCCGTTCATCTTGTTGATACCATACATTATCCCCTCCTTCACATGAAGTCTGGCCACGATCAGATCGTCCAACACATAAAATTCCAGTCCCGTAGTCTTGCCTTTAAGTACAAGTTTATACAACGGGTGCGATCGTTTTACTGTCCAATAAGTAGTAGACGAATAGGGCATGGTGAGCGCAACTGTTTGTGCATTTTCATCCCAAATAAGATGCTTACGATCTTGTCCAAACTCAACATCATTCACAATCGCAGAGTGCGATTTGATAACGCCGGTAGTACTGCTGACCGTATAGTCGTGTCTCCAACGACCGGGTCCAACACCACCGGATCGCGTGACAATATTTCCATCTGATGCGCGTTCTAGAAGCCACGGATAAAAATCGCGCGTCGTGTTTTTCCACACGAGTCGACCGGTGTCAACATCAAAGGCCCACAATGCGTCACTGTGACAGATTTCTGTTTCAACCTGTTTTTTACAAGTGATACCACATCCCCTGTCGCAGGTATTCATTGAGGAGTTTTCTAGGATCATCAAAGAATCCATCAACAGCATTTTCGGCATATCGAGATAGCCGTCAAATAAATGTTTCCAACGTAACTTTCCATCCATGCCAAACACCCAAAGGGTGGAATAATGCCCCTTCAAAGAATCCCAGTGACTGCCGGTCAGAAACAGTTGATGATTGCTGTGCCTGATCTCATATCCATCAATGCCATAATCCTTGCCCTGAATGACCCACGCGATTTTGCCGCGATCGTTCAACGCGTAAATAACATTGCGATCCGTGTTGTTCACATACAGACGAAGCCCCTGCAGATTGGCGTAATCCCAATATTCATTGATGGGGATCTCTGGTGCGAACAATCCCTCTGTTGAGGTCGAGGCCGTGCTTGATACCTGTGGTTGGATCGACCGTTTCTTTAAATGAAGAGCGACGACACCAACAACAATGATCAGAAAAACACAAAGAACAAACGCCGTACGCAAATAATTTTTAAACTTTCTGGACATAAAATGAAGTATGAACTTACTATAAGCTCTTAGTGCGTCATCTGCCAGTAGCGGAAGCGATAAAACAGATCGCGAATCCAAGGCGTGAGTCGCGTATGCAGACACACCCCGTTCAAATCTAAAATGCCGGTCTTGCCTAAAAGCAAAATGTTTCCGTGTGAAACATAATGAAACGGCCGGAGTTTTTGATGATGGAGCGAACGGACGATGTTTTCCGTGATATTGTAAGCCATGAGAAAAGCCGTTTGAGCGTTCTTTGGCATCACCAAATTTTTTTCTCGGTAGAATGCAACGTCTCCGCCCGCAAACATGTTTTCATCAACACGAAGATACGCGTCTACGGGAATAAAACCGCTTGGACGACGATGCGCGTCCGGATCTATCGATAAATCATGCGCCTCCAAACCCGCGCACCACAAGATAAGCTGTGCCGGAATACGTTCTGTTCTGCCGGTTACTAAATAATCCGAGGCGACGTGCGTCACAGGTTCCCCAATAAAAATTTTCACTCCGGCTTTTGATAATTCCATCATGGAGCATGCCACGACCGTGGGCTCAAAACCCGAAAGAATCTGCGGCGCCGCTTGGACAAGCGCAAACGACATATACGGTTTCACCTCTTCTTCCGAGCCCACGCAAAGGCCAAACACATATTGTCGAAGCGCAAACAAAGCTTCAATACCGGCCGCGCCTCCACCGACCGCGACAAATGACAATAAGGCTCGCTTTTCTTTTTCCTTTGTCGCGAGCCGCGCGCGAGATAACAAAACGTTGGCTTGCGCGTGAATGCGCTCCACATGCTCAATCGCTTTCAATGGAAAAGCATACTGCCGCGCTCCCGGAACATCATAAAAGGAGGGACGCGCCCCGCAACACACCACCACCTTATCATAGGTCATCTTGCGTAAAGAACCGTTTGTCTCTTCAAAGCTCACCTGTTGCGTGGCCCGATCCACATGCTTGACTTCCGCTTTCACAAAATCAAACCCGTATTTTTTGGCAAAAGCTTGGATGTCGATGCGTAAGGATGTTGGATGCTCCCCTGCCAACAAATCAATCAAACGCGGAGTAAATAAAAAATGGTCCTTGGAATCAATCAACGTGACGGTGACCTGATGCGGCAAACGGATCCGCAGCAAACGAGCAACAAGCAAGCCGACAAATCCCGCGCCAACAATCGCCACCTGTTTTGACTTCATCCAAACATTGTACAAGAAAAACCCGCTTGGGGTAAGATGGGCTGACCCTATGAGCCACATTCACGAAAAAATAGATTTTACGGTTTCCTGTTATATCGTCCATGATCAAAAAGTCTTGTTGGTGGATCATCGAGAGTTGAAAAAATGGCTACCGATCGGCGGTCACATCGAACTCGATGAAGATCCTGATAAGGCTTTGCAACGGGAAATAACAGAAGAATGCGGGCTCGAAGTCGAGATCATGGCGGAAAAACCGGGCATGGATTCACCGGGCACAAAATTTTTGTATCGTCCGAGCGGGGTAAACATCCATGACATCAATCCGACGCATCGCCATGTCGTTCTCGTATATTATGGACGCGCGTTGACGTTTGAGCCGAGGTTGGCACCTGACGAACATGCGGCCATTCGCTGGTTCACGCGCGAGGATTTGCGTCGTCCCGAGTTTGCTCTCAAACCTTCAGTCATTTTCTATTGCGAAGAAGCACTGCGCGTGGTTCAATGATAAACCTCAATTGGAATTTAATTTTTCTTTTCCGCAGACTCATAACCCTTTTATCTTTTAACTCCTCCTCACCTCCTCTTAAGCTAAGAGGAGGAATCGAATTCAATCAGATCCCCCTCTTGACACAAGAGGCTTCGGCCGTGAGCTCAGCCGAAACGGGGTTAGGGGAGTTAAAAAGAGAAGGTTACGTTCCCCCACTCTCATCAAAAACTTTTTCTGTTTTGATGAAAGTGCCTTTTTCATCAAATTCGAGTTTCCACACCGAGCCCATGGAGAAAGAGACGTGATGGACTTCATCAAATGATTTTTGTTGAAATGACAAAAGCGCTGTCACCAACGGTTCACGATGCGAAACGATCAAAATAGATTTTCCGCGAAACTGTTTTTCATATTCCAGAATAGCGGACACCATGCGATCTGCCATCACGTGTAACGATTCTACTTCCGACGGAAGTACGGACGGCGGAGGTTCTTGATCGTATTTTGTCGCCGCATAAAATTCCGTAAACGGACGATCAAACCACGACCCCACCTGCCACTCTTTTAACCGATCATCAAACACGACTTCCGGCAAATTCATGGCCTGCACCATAATTTCCGCGGTCTCTCGCGTACGCAAATACGGCGAAGAAATAATCGCGTTGATGGAAATGTCTGCGGTTTGAAAATCATGAGCGAGTCGAACAATCTCTTGAGCTCCCTGATCCGACAAAGGAAAACCTTCCGAACAAAAAACCTGCTGCGGATTTTCCACATGTCCATGGCGCAGAAGATACAGTTGAGTCATGCTTTTTTGATCAAAGGGCGGTTTTTTCTCCACTCCACGATCTCCCCCGCTTTTTTCTCGATTTGATCAACCGGCCGTAGTGTTTGAATTTGCGCGCGCGATAAAATGGAAAAGTGACGAACCTCGCACAGATATTCCGGAACATCCCAAACATCTTCTTCCGCCGTCATCCAATCGCGACGATCAAAACGCGAGAGGTTGACCGGCATCGAATAGGAACGCAACGTTTTTTTGCGATCGCGTTGCGTAAAATATTCATGAAAATACGACATCACGAGTTCGCGAACGGTGCGATACACCGGTTCGCGATACCGGAGCGTGATGTGGTTGCTTTTTGAGATTGCGCCCCAACACCCGTGTTGACGAAATATCGCGATCACATGGTCGTCGTCATGATCCGAGGCGGTGAGATCAACCACGAGCGGTTTCTTCCCGTGGAATCGCAACGCAAGCGCCGCCAACATCGCGCCTTCAATGCAATGCGCGCGACGTTCTCGCAACACGCGTCGAGGCGACAAACATGTGTCGCCTTCCGGTTCAAAATTGATCGGCAGTCGGTTGAGAAAATCCTGAATTTTTCGGGGAGTATAAAGCGAACCAAGCAATTTCCATTCCTCTCGCGTAAAAATTTCTTTCCGCATGCGCTTAAAGTTTAGGCGGCTTGTTGACGTCCGCTTTCTTTGCGTGTTTTATCAGCCGCCGCCCGATCAAAAACCTGATCTTCCGACTTCCGAACGACCCCTACTCTATTCGCAAAATTCGCAAACACTTGTTCCATCTCTCCTCCGTGTCGATTTGACCATTCTTGATGAGATTCAACAACCTCTTTCCAAGCCTTTTCCTCCGCCAAACGAAATTTTTCAACGGATTGAGTTTGGAAATCCGAATCCATCGTTGCCTTTTCCCGCTCCAGATCAGCGATCATACCGCGCAGTTGCATCACACGATGCGGATCACGAACCGTCGTTCGTTCGATTTGTCGTAATTTATACAAAAGATCTTCAACGCGGTGATAGAGACCGCGATCCAACGCTTTCAGATGAAGCGCGCTATAATTTTTAAGCTTGGCATAAAGCTCTTTCTGATTCGTGTTGCCTTGGCTTTCCATCGCATCCGTCAACTCTTGAAAAACCTTTGCTTCCACAGCGGCATGCTTTTTTGCTTCTTGAAAGGCATGGGTCCATTCAGCGGCCATGTGTTCATTGCGTTGAAGAATATCGTAATCTAATGGATCAACGCGTTTGCGTCCTTTTGGTTCTTGAAAAGAAACGGTTTGCATCATAACGATGAAAAAAATATTTAATGGAATCTCCTCCTCGCGCCTCCGCGAGAGGAGCTTGATCCCGATCCTCGAAACGGCCGTCCGCCGTGATGAGAACGCGATGGTGACGAAGAAGATCGCGCGTGAGAATAGCCGCGACCGACAGGAGCCCTGGAAAATCTTCTCTCGACCGGCATGGACGGTTGCGCGCGGTGCGGCGGAAGTTCCGGCAATTTTGCGACCGGCAACATGGTACGCGTCAATTTTTCTATTTCACGAACATCGCGCCCCTGATCAGGGGTGGCAAAAGAAATGGCGTGACCGCTCCTGCCGGCGCGTCCCGTTCGACCGATGCGATGAACATAGTCCCCCGCTTGATCCGGAAGATCAAAATTGATGACCAGCTCAATGCCTTTTACATCAATGCCTCGTGCCGCGATGTCGGTTGCCACAAGCACGCGATATTTACCGCTCTTAAAACCTTCCAACGCCTCGCGTCGTTGATTGAGCGAACGATTGGAATGAATTTCCGCGGCCGCGTGGCCCATGATCTGCACCGATCTGGTGATTCTCTTGGCTCCATGTTTTGTGCGAGAAAAAACCAACACGCTCCCGCGATGTTCCGTTAGTACTTTTTCCAGTAAACGAAGTTTGTCTTCTTTTTTGACGACGAACATTTCTTGCGTGATATTTTCCGCAGCGGTTCCGGCTCGAGCGATCTCGACTCGCACCGGCAACTTCATATAGGAACTCGCTAAGTGAACGATCTCCCCTGGCATGGTGGCGGAAAACAGCATGGTTTGCCGTTCTTTTGGAACCGCCTGAAGAATCCGTTTTATCTGCGGCGCAAAACCCATGTCAAGCATGCGGTCCGCTTCGTCAAGCACCAGAATGGAAACCGTGTCGAGACGCACGGTCTTTTGATCCAGGTGATCGATGAGCCGTCCGGGCGTAACAATCAACACGTGAGGTTTTCGCTTAATATCCTGCAGCTGATGATACATGGATGCTCCGCCGATCAACACCGCCGTACGCAATCCGATCCCGCGACCGATTTTTCGAAACTCTTCGTCAACCTGAAGAGCGAGCTCTCTGGTTGGAAGAACCACAAGCCCCATGCCCTTGATCTGCGCCAAACGCTGAATAAGCGGAATGCCAAAAGCCAGCGTTTTCCCGGTACCGGTTTGCGCGATGCCCATCACATCCGTGCCTGCGATGGCGATCGGAATGGATTGCTGTTGAATGGGAGTCGGTGTCTTATATTTAAGCTGATCAAGAATATCGAGGAGCTTTGGAGCAATCCCCAGTCCATAAAATCCTTGCGCGATCGGTGTGGTGTTTGGCATATGATATTGCGAAGGATAACAAAAATCTGCTATAAAGTCAAGATGAAAATCATCGCTCTCTTTTTCTTGCTGACCGTCCTCGGTGCCGGGTGTATTTCGCGCGCTGCGCCAGAGGTCGGCACGACCACCGGTCCAACGGTCAGCGTCACACAGTCGCAGGTCGTACTGCCTCTTGATGGAGGCATCGCCGGATATAACCCGACGTACAAGCGTTTTGGCGAATATTTTTCTGATCGCTTTCACGGATATCACACCGGAGAAGACAGCGAAGTGGCACCGGAAGATTTAGGTCCCGGTGAGGTGCAGCTCATACCGGTTCGAGCCGTGGCTGACGGTCAAGTCATTTTTTCCTCGCGCGTATCCGGTTATGGCGGCGTGATCGTCTTGCGACACGAGCTTGATGGAAAAGTAATTTCTTCTCTTTATGGTCATATCGCGATCGCTTCCTCAAACCTCAAGGTTGGCGATCAAGTGAAGCGAGGACAATTTTTGGCAAATTTAGGCGAGGCACGTTCGAGAGACACGGACGGCGAACGGCAACATTTGCATTTTGGTCTGTGGGAAGGGAGTACGGTCAAACTCGCGGGTTATGTAAAAACATCAAAAGAACTTGACGGCTGGCTGAATCCATTTGATTTTTTTGTGAAATACGGCGCGTTGAGCATAAACCGTGACATGTGGATTGTTTCAAATAACTTCTTCCACGCCCCGCAACTGGCCACCCCGTTTGTCCACCTTTCTTTTTCCATTCCCGACGGTTGGGACATCGAATATCTCACGTCTCTTCAAGCGTTGAACGTGTATGATGCTTCCGGAAACGGTTCGGCGCGCGAGCGTTCACAAATTTTTATCCGCTATTTTGACGCGAAAGATTTTTTGACGCTCTCGACGGTCAACATCCATTCAACCAAAAATCTAACGATTGGTGAGCGCATCTACACGGCGCGGCGTTATGAGATTGAAAAGAAAACCGGCGTGCCAAATTTTCCGGATCAACCTTTGTGGCGCAATAGCCGCCACAAAGTCACGGACTTCCGCGCCAAAGACGGTTTCACTCGCTATTTTGTTGTTGCCGCCAATCCAAAACTTGATGCTGCAACGTATGAAAAAATTCTGCAAAGCATGTTCGTGACGGAAAAATAACTTTTCCCGCCATATCCTCTCATTCCGTTTCGGCTGACCTTCGACATGAAATCAAGTCAAATGTACTCATAGCCGAAGCCTCCTTCGAAAAAAACTATCAGAAATAATCATGGAAAACCCTCTCCTAATAAGACCTGCTTGCCGGTAGGCAGTGAGAGGGTAGGATGAGGTGGAGGTGGAGGTGGAGGTGGAGGTGGAGGTGGAGGTGGGTGGCTGACGCCGCGATGGCGAGGTATTGAACCTAACTGTTAAAAACCACACACATCAAACTCTAGCTATAGCGGGTTAAAGGATTAATCTCTGTGGTTTTGTATATGAATATGTGATCGGTATTTCAGAAGAGCTTCGATCCACAAAAGAACGGAATCTGATATTCTGCAACCTCTCATGCGATAAAGGAGGTCACGAATGAGACTATTCAGGCTTTCGACAGAATTCGTAGTCGTGGGAAGACAAAGATCGGGATGCGCTAAGTAGGTACGATAATCTTGATGATGTTTCACGAGTCCGGAAAGGATGGTTTTCAAATGACGATTCTTTTCCAAGCGAACGATACGCAAAAGGGTTTGAAGAGCCTTTTGTAGTTTTCTTTGAGACGTTGTATCACAAATAGTTCTTGCGAGTTCATAGAGTCTCACACCTTCCTTGCGATGACGAGAAAGCGCATATTTCGAGCGTTTAAGTTGGAGACGCGCGATGAGATGAAATTGGCATCGTTGGACCACCCAGCCATATTCGCGGGCGAGTTCTGGAAGGCCTGATTTTCCGTCACAAACTAAGGCTTTAATACGGGAACGGAGCATGGGAGGTATCTGTGCTTCAAATGCCCTGCGCCATGAGTCTTTACTTTCCGTCTTGGTTCCTGTCCAGAAAGGAAGAATAAAGGCACGTTCTTCATGGATAGGCTTGAGAAGCAATACATGAATAATCGCCGTGTAGACGGATGTACGAATATGCAACGCATCCACGATCAGTACACAAGGACCGATGATCTCCGTAAGGTCAGGCCAAGGGGTTGTACGAACAAAGAGGTCTCTTGTGGCGCGCAAAACATGTGGTGGGGTACGCACGGACTTCCCGGCAAGATAGCGGCATAAAACATTTTTGGAGAGACGTTTCCGTTTTCTTCCCTGTTTCTTTTTGCGTATCGTCCATGTTTTTCTGCAGGCGGTGCATCGCCTGCGCCGCAGGCCATGGATGACGATAGATGCATGCAAACACCTCGTATTCACGTGTAAATGTTTCATAACACGCGAACTCTATGTGAATTCACTCAAATACGCCCGTATTCACTGGTGTATATAAGTTCACGAACCACAGAATTTCTTTCTTTATCCCGCTATAGCTAGAGTTTGATGTGTCTCATTTTCGATTGACTGACAAAAATCAATCACGCGTCTTTGCCACTACCGCTTATGTCTCCTTTGTCGCGGAAGATAAACCGGCGGCGGCAAAATTTTTTGAGGTGATGGAATCGTATGGGTTAAAAATACCGCAATCACCCACGTCATAAAAATCAACAACGCGCCGGAAGCGATGGTCCACGAAGGGCCGACGAATTGAAACAGAAAGCCGGCCATAATAGGCCCGACGGTCCAACCGAGATCCTGCGCCAAATTGATGAGTCCGGAAATCAAACCGTCCTCCGCGTGTTCTTTGTCCAGATGATGAAGCCATGCCCACAAAGAAATACTGGCCATCTCGTCTCCGGTCGTAGCTAAAAATCCAAAAACAAGAAACAACCATCCAAAATGAAATCCGAGCAAAAGCGCCATCACCGCAAACAAGAGCAGCCCCCAAAATACCAGCCACCGCTTACTCCAACGATCCGTCAAGCGTCCAAGAAAAAAACCGATCAGGAGAACCGACACGTCAAAAATCGCCAAGCCAAGGCTCAACGTCCCGCTTTCTACAGTGCGCGCGATCAGTAACGGAATCACAAACCACACGATGCCGTAAAAAGCCGCGCTGCTGAATCCGGACAACAGCAAAAGGGTGCTGGCCGGATTAAGTTTTTTGAGCGCCGAAATCATGTGATGAATAAAATGCCGGCGAACATAAAAGGCTTGATGCGCGATCTTTTTTTCCTCATGCACGGATCCCCTTTCCGATGGCGTGCGCATTAACGCGAGAATGGCTCCGACAAGAATCGCCGCGACGATCGCGCCTAACACCGGCACGGAAAAATGAATAACCAAAGAAAGAACGCCCATACCCGCCACAATGCCGCCAGATTCAACCACGTCGCGCATGGCCATAAATTGTCCGGCGAATTTTTTTGGCGCCATCGTGAGAACATAGGCATCGATTCCCGGACTGCAAAAAAGCCATCCGACGGCGGAACAAATAAGGGTGACAAAATACGTCCAAGGCTGAAGGCCGAAAATCAGAAAAAAAGCGCCCACGCAAAAAACGGCCGTGCCCAACTTTAAAAGCCTCACATAGCCAAACCGATCCAACAGATATCCGGTCGGAACATCCAAAATAATTTGCACAAACGAGGAGCCGCCTATCAACAATCCGACCAGCCAAATGGGAAAAATCCGTTCGCCTATGGTGGGCAGAAGGGTGTAATGAAGCCCACCCCCGAACTTAAAAAGAAACGCGAAGATCCACAAAGGAAATAAAACGAAAAGAACCTGACGAAAACGCATAGATCCGTGCTAAAATTTATTTCAACCATTCACGCGGATGTTTAGGCCAACCGATCAACAAAAGAAGGGCGAGCGGAGCTCCCCAGTTTGCGAAGCGTTCAATAAAATCCCAAATGGATTCACCGACAAGAGGACGAATAAGTGCTGTCCAGAATCCCCAGAAAACCATCCAAAGAAGCGCGAGGCGGATTGGTTTTATGAGGAGGAGAATGGCGAGCGTGATATCTACGACCCCGATAAAAAATAAAAGTTGGGTGGCAAGATGAGCATCGGAAACGCCAAACAGCGAAAACCATTTTACCCATTGCTGTTTGCCCTGTAAGGCAAGAACGCCGTGGCCGATAAATTCGCCGGCAACCGCGATCCTCAAAATCCAATGAATGAGTTTTGTGTGGTTCATATGTTCGTATGATACATCAAATACTTATTCGAGGCCAAGCGACGCATGATTTTTCCCCTCGATACTTTCTTCTTGGGGAAGGCACTCAAAATTAAAATTCCCTGTAGGTCGTGTCCGAGCGGCGTTCTACGGCAATAATCGCATTCTCTCCATTTAAAATCTTACGAAAAATAATGCGAAATAACCCTTTTCTGACACGATAGAGGTCGTTTCGTCCTTGAAGTTTTTTGACATCGAGTCCAATCAAATGATCTGCCATTATTCTTTGAATAGCTTCTAAAAGCTGTACGTGCTGCTTTGGCGGAAGTTGTTTAAGAATTTTTCTCATCCTATCAACCATAATCAGAGATTTTTAAGCATCTCGATCAATTCACTTGCCGGAATGCCTCCTTTGCGGAATTTCGTAAAATCAATCACCGTTTCCCACTCTTCCGTATCAACCGGACCGATCGTGAATATCGGCTTGGAGCGCTTCATGACAATGAATGATCGTCCTGTTTTTATCTTCTTCTCGTACTTCCCAAGATTCTCTCGGAGTTCCTTTAACCCAATAACGTTATCCATAGTTATTAATAATAATCTTAAGGTTATCTTTAAAATAACCTATCTAAAAATGGATGTCAATAAAATTAGGATGACTGTCAAACGGAAGTGAGAATGCCTTGATTTGCCTTGATTGCCCTGTCCCACGGAAGTTGTAATGTCCCTTTTGCGGGAAGTTAGAATGTCACATTTCTGATACGTCACGGGAGTCTTAGGCTCCCGTGTCACAATCAGAGAATGACTACTACACTTCTCGCTATGTCCAAACAAGACATCGACC
>JAUSEV010000046.1 GCA_030649995.1 Candidatus Uhrbacteria bacterium | reverse complement strand
TTTCGGCATATCTGAAGTTGCGTAGCAATTTGGGTGGAGGCTTTTGTAAAAAGCCGTAACCAGATATGCCGTGTTAGCTGATGTATTTTTTTGTCTTCTATTTTATTGGCACAAACTTTGTTTATTCTAAAAGAAAATTTGATTTTTGTTTTGAAAAAAAGGAAGAGGGGTCAGGGGTGAATTCCTTTTTTTCAAAACTCCTTATTTATATTCTATTTTTTAAATATCTTATCAAGAATTTCCTTATCATTTGATTTCCACCAGCCTAGCCACTCACTCATTAATTTTCCAGCCTCAATCTGTTTTTTAACACTTTCGCTTTCAATCGTGTCTGTACTTTTTGATTGACTTAAACCTTCGTAATATAGCTGTTGTGACTTTGAAAATTTTTCACGATAATTATTTTTTAAATCTTTGTGCAAATAATCTAAAAACTCATCACTAACTTTTTTGCTAGCTTCCGCACTTGCTAATGTTAACGAAAGAACCTTTGCTGTTTGCTCATCGGTGGCGTTTCTATCAGATGAATTTGTCATATCGGAAGCTTCGCCAAATTTTGTTAATGATTCTTTGAACATTGCTACATCGCCGGCAAACTTATCTGGCAAGGCAGATATTGTTGCGACTTCTTTAGGTTGGTCAAAAGACCAATTAAAAACAATTTTAGTTACCCAGAAAGTTGTAATAATGCTAACGATGGCTATAACAATAGAGATTTTTGGAAACATTTTTTTTATCAAAAAAAATGGCATAGCAATAACTATTGACGAAATGAATAAACCTGCGAAAAGAAAGATAATTACGCCGAGCCAGTTTAAGTGGTTAGAGCTGGTAAATATTAAATAAATAAACGAAATTATAAATGTTGTTATAATCGACTTGCTAAAAGAACTAGCCTTTGCATCATAATCGGGCTGACTTGATATTTCGTTTAGTTTGTTCATATTTTTTAAAATTATAAATTAAATCGTTTTTTACTGCCTCTTTGTAGGCAGAAAAAACACCTTATTACCCCTCTTTAAATAAATAAAAAATCAAATTTTCTGTCTTTATTTATATCACAAATCCATAAAATTACCACCAAAGACAAAAAAATATTTCAGCTAACTCGTTTTTATGCGAACTCTAGGACTGAAAACTGGGCTGCATTTGCTTGTTATGCGAACTTTGAGCCTATGGGGAGATTGCCGCGCCTGCCTGGCCGGTAGGCAGGCTTCGTCGGACTACGCTCGCAATGACAAAAGGTGACAAGACCCTACTGCACCATCAATTTTTTTCTACTGACCTTAAGGTTCCATGTTCGGCGTTTTGGTTGTTCGATGAGGGCGCGGCCGAGGAGACTTGTGACTTCTTGTTCCACGATGCGGCGGGCGGCTCGCGCGCCTTCTTCCACCTTCAGGTTTTGATTGAGTAGCCACTCTAATACATCATTGCTGACGCTCCACGCCACTTTTTGCGTTTGTGCCAGTCTGGTAAAGACGAGTTCAATTTCGCGGTGCAAAATTTCTTTCAACACCTCGCGTCCAAGCGGCTGGAAGATCACGATTTTATCCAAGCGATTTAAGAGCTCGCCGCGAAAGCGCTCTGTGAGATGTTCGCGCACGAGTTCATCATAGGATCCGCGATTTTGAATGGCGGTTTGGTCAAATCCGAGGCGCGCGCGATGGAGAAAATCCGCGCCGACGTTGGAGGTCAAAATCACGTATGCATGATGAAACGGGATGGAACGGCCGATCGCGTCCGTGATTTTTCCGTCTTCCAAAGCCTGTAACAGAATATTTTGTACGTCCGGATGCGCTTTTTCAAATTCATCAAACAGGAGCACGGCATGCGGTTGTTTGCGAATGGCATCAGACAGTTTATTGCTCTCGCGATAGCCAACATATCCGGCCGGGGAGCCGAGAAGCTTTGACACGGAGTGGCCTTCGGAAAATTCCGACATGTCGAGTTTGATGAGGGCATCTTCCCGTCCAAAAATTTCTTTCGCCAACGCTCGCGCTAACTCGGTTTTTCCGACACCCGAAGGACCGAGAAAAAGAAAACTGGTTTTTGGCCGATGCGGATCCGTTAATCCCAGACGGCTATGACGTACCGTTTCGGCAACCGCTCGCACCGCGTCGGTTTGTCCCAGCACCGCTTGAGACAATCGTTCTTCGAGCGTGAGGAGCGCTTCTCGTTCATCAGCTAGAACCATGGAGAGCGGAACCCCGGACAGATGCGACACGACTTGAGCCACATGTTCCGGTTTTACGTTCAAACGAACGGTTTGGTGCGCTTCCCGGATCGTGCGTTCCAGCGACTGTTTCTCTTTTTGCAGGCGCTCTTCATCACGATGCGCTTGCGAGGCGGCTTCCAATTGATGATCACGCACCGCCGATTCTTTGTTGTCTCGCGCGGCTTGAATGGCAATATCGAGGGCACGCAAGCGTTCCATGGGTTCTTGAGAACGGCGCGCGGCATTAACAAGAGCGGCGGCTTCATCCAAAAGATCGATAGCCTTATCGGGAAAAAAGCGCTCTGTGAGATAGCGTTCCGCCAAGCGCACGGCCGCTTCGACGGTTTTTGGTTCAAAACGAACCCCGTGGTGTTCCTCATAGCGCGAGGTGAGTCCTTGAAGCATGCGAAGCGTGAGTTCCGGCGAAGGTTCTTGCAGTTGGATGGGTTGATACCGCCGATCGAGCGCCGCATCCGGTTCGATATATTTTTTATACTCTCCCCATGTGGTGGCTCCAATGCAGCGAATTTCTCCTCGCGCCAAGGCCGGTTTGAGGATGTTGGCGGCATCAAGAGAACCGGAGGTGGAACCGGCACCGACGATGTTATGAATCTCATCAATAAATAAAATAATATTTTTATCGGCCTTGGCTTCTTCCACCAGTTGCTTCATACGCGCTTCAAATTCTCCTCGATACATCGTCCCCGCAACCATGAGAGTCAAGTCCAAGGCGAGGATGCGTCGGCCCTGCAAAATATCCGGCACATCACCGGCGGAAAGACGTTGAGCCAGTCCTTCCACGAGCGCGGTTTTTCCCACTCCGGGTTCTCCCAACAGAATAGGATTATTTTTGAGCCGTCGGCAGAGAATGTGTATGAGGCGTTCCATTTCTTGTTCTCGTCCGATGACAGGATCCAATTGCGCCACAACATCCGTCGCCGTCAGGTCTCGCGCGAAAACTTCCAGGGCTTTTGGTCGCGTGCCACGCCCCGCTCGGGACTGTTCCTGCGGAAGACCGAGGCGAGGGAGAAGGGATGAGGAAGATTCCTCTTCCGTTCCTTCTTCCGCGGCTCGTAGAGAAAGATCGGGAAATTTTGAGGTGGATTTTAAGACATGATTCAGTTGTTCTTTGGCCGTATCAAGACTGAAATTTTGTGTTTCAAAAAAATGATGTACGTCTGGCAACGGTGTTTCGAGGAGCGCGAACAACAGATGCTCGGTGCCGACATATTTATGTTCATATACATGCGCGGTCAAAACGCATTTTTCGAGTAAGCGTTTTACCGGAAGAGAAAGATCAGGGGCGATCGGAGTTCCTGTTTGGTGCGGCGCAGGTAATCCGCGAAACGCTTCTTCCGCGTTTTCAAGGTTGATGTGAGATTTGAAGAGAATTTCCGCTCCAATGGAGCCGCGTTCTTGCAACAGGCCGACAATCAAATCGCCGGGCTCGATCAGATCCCGTCCGTTTTTAATCGCAAAACTCAAGGCTTTTTGTAACGCCTCTTTAAGATGGGTGGTAAAGCGAGCGAGGAGGTTTGGTTCGAGCATAGGGGCAGCTTACAGCTAACAGCTTACAGCTTTCAGCTTAAAATTGCCAAGTTATCGTGCATTCTCACATCGCTCGTAATTGTTTGATGCGATCTTCGATGGGTGGATGAGTGGAGAGGAGTGAAGAAATTTTTTGGCGAAAACCACCTTCACCAAACGGACTGGCGATCCAGAGGTGCGCGGTGGCTGTGGAAGCTTGTTGGAGTGGTTGTTTTGCATCGCGGATTTTTTCGAGTGCGCGAGCTAGGCCTTCCGGATAGCGCGTGAGCAGTGCACCAGAAGCGTCAGCTAAGTATTCGCGACGGCGACTGACCGCGAGTTTTATGAGCTCGCCAATCAAAGGAGCGAGGATGAAAAAGAGGATGCCAATCAAAATCATGATTCCATGGCCTCCTTGCCGATCTCGGCCTCGATGACTGAACAGGGATCCGCGAATAAAGAAATCACCCAAAATGGTGATGGCTCCGACCATGACCGCGATGAGCATCAAAAAACGAATATCCAGATTTTTTATGTGAGACAGTTCGTGAGCAATCACGCCCTCCAGTTCTTCGTTTTCCAACCGCTCGATCAAACCGGTCGTGAGAGCGATGGATGCATGTTTTGGATCGCGGCCTGTCGCGAACGCATTCGGCGACGGATCATCAATCAAATAAATGCGCGGCCGAGGCAATCCGGCGGTGATGCACAGATTTTCTATCAGATTCCAAATGTAAGGATTTTGTTCGCGTTTAATCAACTCGTGCGCGCCGGTTTGCCACAAGGCTATTTTGTCTCCGGCAAACCAGGAGATCAGCGTCATGCCGAGGGAAATCATCAACGCAAGAACAAGACCCGAATATCCGCTGTGGGTGAGATATCCATACAAATATCCAGCCGCAGCCAAAATGCCGGTAAAGATCAAAATTAAGAACCAGCTCTTTTGGCGATTGGAAGTGATTTGGTTGTACACACTCAAAACTTCACTTCAGGCACTTGCCGTTCTTGCGCGTTTTCGATTTCAAAAAATTCTCGAGGTTTGAATTGAAACAGGGATCCGATCACGTTTGTTGGAAAACTTTGTAGGGATGTGTTCAGATCGCGTACATTGCCGTTGTAGAAGCGTCGAGACGCTTGAATTTTGTTTTCCGTATCGGAAAGTTCGTCTTGTAACTTTAAGAAATTTTGATTGGCTTTGAGGTCAGGATAGGCTTCGCTCACGGCAAAGAGACTTTTGAGCGCGCCGGTGAGCATATTTTCCGCGGCCATTTTATCGTGAGGATTTCCGGCATTGATCGCCTGCGCGCGCGCCTGCGTTACTTTTTCAAATACCGTTGATTCGTGCGTTGCGTATCCTTTGACCGTGTTGATCAAATTCGGAATCAGATCATAACGACGCTTGAGCTGCACATCGATATCTGACCACGCTTCATCGGTTTGATTGCGCAGTTGAATGAGACGATTGTATGTCCAAATGAGCCAGAGGATGATGAGAACGGCAACGATCAAGACGATCAATGTTGGGGATATCATATACTCATCAGCCTAGCGAACATCTGGCGATCGGTCAACGATTTTATGTTTTTATGTTTTTATGCTTTTATGTGGTCATGATTCCTTCCACCATCTTTCGTCCGTACGATATTCGTGGGCTTGCGCCGGGGGAGATCGACGAAACGGTGGCGCGGCGATTGGGCAAAGCGTGCGCCAAACTCTATTCGCCAAAACATGTCGTGATTGGCCGCGACGTGCGCGCCACTTCAGATGTCATAGAGGCGGCTCTCGTGGAAGCGTTTATTTTGTCAGGGGTTTCCGTGACTCGTGTGGGCCTCTGTTCCACGCCGATGTTTTATGCGGCCATTGGCGAAGCGCAAGGAGCGTATGAGTTAGGGGTGATGGTGACGGCCTCGCATAACCCGCCGGAGTATAACGGTTTTAAGATTATGCGTTTTCAAAACGGTGCCGTGATTCCCATTTCACAAGGGTTGGGAATGGAAGAGTTGCGTGATTTAGCGATTTCCGATGAAGCGTTGTTTGATGCCGCGACACAAGGGAGCGAGACGCAAGATGATGGATTGTTGGAAAGGTATGTTGATCGAATTTGTAGTTTAGCCAAACTTCCGGAACGCTTCCCGCCGTGGCGTATTGCGCTCGATGCCGGTAATGGCATGGCTGGCATTGTTCTCCCAAAGTTGAGCAAACGGCTGATGGGCATCGAAGTCACGCGATTATTCTGGGATTTGGATAGCCGTTGTCCAAATCATGAAGCAAATCCCATCAAAATCGAAACATTGGCGGCGTTGCGTGCCAGCGTTGCAAAGAATCAGTGCGTGCTCGGCGCGGCGTATGATGGAGATGCCGATCGCATTGGTTTGGTGGATGAGGAGGGCGTGCCGATTCGCGGCGATATTTTGACCGCCATCTTGGCGAGCGAAATTTTACGCATGAAAGGATCCGGGGTCATCTTATACGATTCTCGCGCTTCATGGAGTGTGCCTGACGCGGTGCGAGCCGCCGGTGGCGATCCGCGTCTGTGCAAAGTTGGTCATGGATTTTTTAAACATCAGATGGGGGAGGATCATGGAATATTCGGTGGGGAACTTTCCGGCCACTACTATTTTCCGGAGTTGTGGAATTGTGAGTCCGGTGATTTAGTTCTCCTTCTTGTTTTACAAATGTTGTTACGCGAACGGAAACCGTTGTCAGCGATTCGTAAAACATTTCAGCAATACATCCATTCCGGCGAAATCAATTTTACGGTTTCCAATCGCGAGGCAGCACTGTCAAAATTAGAACAACAGTTTGCTCCACAAGCTGCATTGATTTCTCATCTTGATGGTATTCGTTTAGAGTTTCGCGATCCGATTCAGCCGGAAAACGATTGGTGGTTTAACGCGCGGCCAGCCGCCAATGAGCCGCTGCTTCGTTTGACGCTGGAAGCGCGAAGCGTGGAACAAATGGAGTATCGGAAAGAAGAGTTGACGCGGTTGATTGTTGAGTAGAAAGGTTATCCACAGTTAAGCCCTTTTCACAGAAAAGACTAATGAGCGTACAATGAAATTTATCTATTAACTCATGCCCCGTTTTATCATTAATTTTTCGTCTTTATGAAGGAAGCTCTTTTGACTTCAGGTTTTGTATTTCCATCAACCGGTCGGTGGAAATCCGTGGGCATCGTCGGCAGCATAGTTTTATTAGCGAGTTGCGTGTGGTTGCTATCAGTCAGGCCAACGCACGCTGGAACGTATCGCGAGTTTGCCGCGACCAGCGACAATTATTACAGCACGGCCGGTAACTGGACCGGTGGCGTGGTTCCTACGGCTGGAGATGAAATTTTTATTCCTGCGGGAACCAGCACCAAATTAACCGCAGCCGTGCAGGTGTTCAGCGTGACTTCCTCCGGTTATATCCAACTTGGGGCTTTTAGTTTTACCGCAACCGGTACAGCGGATGTGAATGGAGGAGGAGGAATAAACTCTACAGGTACAGGAGCGATCACCATCACCGGCGCGACAAATGTTTTGGTCAACGGATCTGTCACGACCACTTCCGGTACAATGACCTTTTCCGGCGCAGCCACCTCAACCGGTCGCATCACCACCACAAGCGGCAACATGCTTTTCTCTTCGACCTACCAAAACAACGGAGTCTTGGACATCGGTTCAGGCACCGCCACAACCACAGGAGCGTTCAGAAACACCAGCTCTACCACGAACGGCACAGGCATCCTCTCTATTGCCGGTGACTTTAGCGCCAGTAGCACAGGAGCCTACACCACCTCAACCGGCAGTATGCTCCGCTTTGGAGGCGCTGCAGCTCAAACCGTGACTCTTGAAGCCACCTTGTTCCCTGCAAACGTGAGTTCCACCAAAACCGCAGGAGCAGTGACTTTCTCCGGAGGAGGCATGACGGTCGCAAACAATGCTGACCTGTTCGGTGCAGGCGGCAGCAGTCTCGCCATGGCAACGAACGCCCTCACCGTTTCAGGAGCGACTGTTATGCTTCTTGGCAACACCGTCACTTCCACTTCCGGCACCCTCACCTTCACAGGTGCCGTCACCTCAACCGGAGCCATCGGTTCCAGTTCAGGCAACCAACTCTTTAGCAACACCTTCCAAAACAACGGCATCTTCGATGTTGGATCAGGCACTGCCACAGCCACCGTTGCTTTTAGAAACACCAGCTCCACAGCCAACGGCACAGGTATCCTCTCTATCATGACTGACTTCAACGTGAGCAGCACCGGATCCTTTACAACCACAACCTTAGGTATTCTACGTTTCTCAGGAACAACCGCCGCTCAAGTCATGACTCTCGAAGCCACCCTCTTTGGAAACCATATGGATTCCATCAAGACTGGAGGCTATGTCACCGTGAACGGTGGAGCCGTGAACCTTGCCGGATATCTCAATTCGACCGGCACAGGCAATGCGTTCCAATTCGGAACAAACGCTCTCACCGTCGGAGGTGTTACGACTCTTTTGGCCAGCAACTCTGTCTCTTCCACATCAGGTGTTCTGACATTCACAGGCGCAGCCACTTCTACTGGCAGAATCACCACCACCTCCGGCAACATGCTCTTCTCATCCACCCTCCAAAACAATGGAGTCCTCGATATCGGAAGTGGCACAGCTACAACCACAGGAGCGTTCACCAACGTGAGTTCAACGGTAAACGGCACAGGCATCCTCTCTGTTGCCGGTGACCTCACCCAATCAGGTACCTACACTACCTCAACTGGAAGTATGCTTCGCTTTGCAGGAGGTTCAGCTCAAGCAGTCACTCTCACAGCCACCTTGTTCCCTGCAAACGTGAGTTCCACCAAGACCGGTGGTACCGTGAACTTTTCCGGAGGAGGTATGACGGTCGCAAACAATGTTGACATGTTCGGTACAGGCGGAGGCTTCAATCTTTCAGGGAACGCCTTAACCGTCACAGGGGCAACCACCATCCTGACGAGTAACGTAGTTACATCAACTTCAGGTGTTCTGACCTTCACAGGCGCAGCCTCTTCCACCGGTCGCATCACCACCACCTCCGGCAACATGCTCTTCTCATCCACTCTCCAAAACAACGGAGTCCTCGATATCGGTTCAGGCACAGCTACAACCACAGGAGCGTTCAGAAACACCAGCTCCACCACCAACGGCACAGGCATCCTCTCTATTGCCGGTGACTTTAGCGCCAGTAGCACAGGAGCCTACACCACCTCAACCGGCAGT
>JAUSEV010000045.1 GCA_030649995.1 Candidatus Uhrbacteria bacterium | reverse complement strand
CTTGTTTGGACATAGCGAGAAGTGTAGTAGTCATTCTCTGATTGTGACACGGGAGCCTAAGACTCCCGTGACGTATCAGAAATGTGACATTCTAACTTCCCGCAAAAGGGACATTACAACTTCCGTGGGACAGCCGCTCGTGTTTCCAAAACTTCGACTCTTCCTTCCACACGCTGAATGCCGGCACGATTGGCGACGAGTTCTACATCGTGCCGATTGAGAATGACTAGAAACTCGTCCATTTTATTGAACATTTCGTGATTCACTTCTTCCAAACCCGTAACTCTCTCCTTCAAATCTTGTACATCCGCTTGTGTATCAATCACCGTGACTAGCACCTTATTCAAAGTTTGTTCAAATTTATCCATTCGTTGATCTGATTTCTCAAACCTTTCATCCATCTTCTCGAATCTTTGGTCTATTTTCTCGAATTTTCGATCTATCTTATCAAATTTTGAATCAACCTCATCGAATCTTTGGTCTATTTTCTCAAACTTTCGATCTATGTCATCGAATCTTTGGCCAAACTGATCAAGCTGTTGACCCAATCGATCGATTTTTTGATCCGTGGTACTCATAATTTCAGAATAGCACAAAAATTCCGTTTGTCAATCCCCCTTTATCCACAAATTTATTCGCTTCGCGATCCTACGAATTACGAATTTGCACGAAAATACGAATTTGCGAGGAGACAAATTTTTATTTTCATTCCTCCACTTTCACATCCAACATTTTTACCTCATCATTTGGACGATCGTTGCCATCACGAGGTACGGCGGCGATTTTGTGCGCGATGTCGAGTCCTTTAACGACCTTGCCGAAAATGGAATAATCCGGCGGCAACGGATAATCCGCGACCATGATAAAAAATTGCGAACCATTGGTGTCACGACCGGCATTGGCCATGGCTACGATGCCGTCGTTGTAAGGAATATTGACTGTATCATTTGGAAATTGATATCCGGGACCGCCGCTGCCCGTGCCGGTTGGGTCACCGCCTTGAATCATGAAGCCGGGAATCACGCGATGAAAAATCGTTCCGTTGTAAAAACCCTGTTTCACAAGATAGTAAAAATTCGACGCGGCTTTCGGTCCTTGATCGGGCATAAGCTGAATTTCGATCGTTCCCAAATTGGTTTTGATCAAAACTTTCTTATTGACTTGCGCGGCCGGCAATTCACCGGGGAACGCGAGGGACGTTGTGTTTTGCATAGGAGTTGAAGTTGGTGGTTGAGTTGGTTCAGGTGCCGGAGGTGGAGGCGTCGGCTGTGGGGCTTCCACCGGTGAGGGCGGGGCCTTTACATTCGCCACATAAGAATCTTGAGACGCGCACCCTGCACCGAATAAAACGACCATCGCTGACAAAAAAATAATTTTTTTCATATAAGTTATTGTGATTCCTTCGCCTTTGATTGTCATTCCTGCGAAGGCAGGAATCCAGACAAAAATAAATTATAAATCATCTTACAAATCTTTCCACTCAGGATTTTCCTTATTCTATCAACCGAAGTTTCCAACTTCTTTTCCATTTCTTTAACTGTTTTTCTCTTTGTATCGCACTCTCAACATTTTCCGTTTGTTCAAAATACACGAGCGAATGTATTTTATACTTTTTACTAAATCCGTCCACCTCGTCCTGTTTGTGTTGATACACTCGCTTCTTCAAATTATTTGTCACGCCGATGTACAGGGTGCCATTCCTCTGACTGGCTAAAATATAAACATAATAAAACATAACCCTTTTCTCGATCGCTGGATTCCTGCCTTCGCAGGAATGACAAAATCCAGTCTATCAGTTTTTCTCTAATTTTCCCATGGCAACTCAATACTTCCGTCAAAGGCATGACGGATGCTGGCCGTCGCCAAAGACGGCGCGAGGAACTCTGACGGGATGCGACTCAAATCAAATCGATCGGGAGCGATGAACGATGACAAATTTTCTCCTTTTTCGTTGCGTGCGCGGATCGCGTGCGGTCGCGCCTCCAGTGGCAACCATGTGGCCTGAACCATCACCGCCTTGCCGCGCTTGGCGGCGACCAGTTCTTTGGCAACCGATCGAGCCAACCATGTACCGACATTCGATGGATGATCAAGATGAAAACCGACTCCGGAAACATTTGCCGGCACAGGAGAACCGTATTGATCTTGCGCGCTCCCTCGACCGGAACCGCCCATGCGAGAGCCGAGTCCGGCTTTCACCTCTTCCCCGGCAAGATTGACGCGGATCGTCGCTCCCGCGAAACGGGGCAAAAGGAGCTCGGTGATCCGCGCGCGCACGTCTTCGATATTCTCCGCCGGAACATGTTCCGCGTGAATCACGATCAAAGTTTTTTGAGCGTGATCATCCACCATCACCGTATAATCCGCTCCCAACCAAAACCAATCCGGATCGCTCACGCGTCGGCGTTCCAATTCACGAGCGGCATCGCGGGCCATCTCAACCGTACGCGGCACATAATCCCGAGTCTCATCCGTGGCATATCCGATGACGGTCGTAACCTCCCGCGAACCCACGGCATTCACCCGCGCCGATGCCATTGGTTCGAAAGCAATAAATGGTTCCATCGGAACCGTAACGCCGGATTGCCCGAGAGCGCGACGCACGATGGCGGACACGTCAAAATCGACGGAAGAAAAAATTTCACCTGCCACAAACAAAGCGCCCTGTCCGCCGCACGCATAAACTTTTAAACGTGCCGCCGGATCACGTCGAAGATATTCTTCGACGATAGAAGAAACCACCAGATCACAAGTTTGATCCGGATGTCCGGGACCGCGCACGCGAGAGAGTGACATAATGAATGAATCACCTTAGCCTATCCTGCCGACTTCGACAAGACCGTAGGGGCAATTCATGAATTGCCCCTACCCATGATGCGGAGGAATAAATCTGATGAGCGGATTTGGATAGCAAATATACCGCACTCCGAACTGACGCTTGAAATTTGAATATCCTTTCCACCCTTTCGGGTCACCCAGCGCCCAAAATAAATCAAAATCGAGAAAACGCAGGTGATGATCAATCCCATGCTTAAACCATAAATCGATGAGCCCAAATCCCACAGACCGCTTTTCCGCATCCGGTTGGATAAAAGAGATGATATGAACCGACTGCCGCGCCTCGGGAATATCGAGCACCGCCAACCCCGCGCGAATCTCGTTGGTTGTGTGATGACGCGCGACCAAATAGCGCATGCGCGTTCCGTGCGCCGCGGCTTTCCTTTGCAAAAATTTAATAAAATCTTCTTTGAGCAACCTTAACTTGTCGCATTGACGATACGCGGCTACAAATTCTTCGAGCGTCGCGTCGCCGCCAACAAACTCTTCCTGTTTGAGCCAGCGCCGACGATGACGCTGCGCGTGCGAGCTCCACGCTTCCCAATATTTTTCCGGATGCGCGATCTCCGCAAAACACGTTTTACGCGCGTTCATCTGAATCCACGATCGGTACCAACCCTGCGGTTTGTCCAACCGCGTGATCGGTTGCCAAATCACCATGCGCCAATGATCGAACGGCTGGATCTTTGGCTCATGATCGGCCCTATAACCCTCAAACCACCATGGCCCATGTCGCCAACGCAAACCGTAGGCACCATGTTCTCCCATAAGCTGACGTTTTTTATCGACCAAGGATTCTCGCCGCAGATATTCGTGAACGGCATGAAAAGAATGATAGCCTTCCGGCAAAGGATCGCCCGCTTTCCCCATCCCAAAATGACGGAAAAGCCCCAAATGATTGAAACGATATTTCCAGCGTTCGTGTTCGGAAAAAAGAGGCTTGATCAAATCGAGCGCCGCCGGTTTATCGGAAGCGTTGAACAAGAGATACCCGTCCGGTTCGAGCACGCGCGCGAGGTGCGTTACAAATGCAGAATCGCGAATCGACATCATGGTGTTGCCGATGTAGGCATCAAAGATGATGAGATCAAATTTTTCCGTCATCTCCCCCAAGGCGTGCGTGGCATCATCGATGATGATGCGTGGACGTAAGGCGGACGAATAACACCGACACTGATCCGCGATTTCCACCATCACAGGATCCCATTCAACGGCCGTCACCCGAGCTTTTGGAAAACGACGATGCAGCGGGTTGACGTTGCCGCCGCCTCCGAAATCAAGAATCAAAATTTTTTTTATCGATGCGTTTTTTGGCACGCGCCGCAAAGCGGAGTTCCATACGCTCATCAAATAATTTCCACTCGCTTCATACCCCTGCACCACCACGCTCCAGCGACCAAAATTTCGATAGCAACGGATCGTTCCGTTTTTGTCTGAATGAAATTCGTGAAACCGGCTCATACAAAAATCATTGGCCGATGGCGCACAAAATGTCACCGCGCGTGATCGACGGCGTTTCTTTCCACCACAGCACTCGGCCTGATGCGGGAGATCGGATAGGGTGTTGGCCTGATTCATCGCGCCGCACACAAACGCCCAACGGTTCGCCTTTGTTCAAACGATCGGGAATCATCGCTTCCAAATACCACAGGCCATCAAACGGAGCTTCCGCATAATACACGCGACGAAGAATGGTTGAAGCCGATGACAATTTACGCGAAGAACATTTGATCATCCCGAGCAACCCCATTAAACATTCCACCCACTCGCGATGACGCGTGACGTCTTCCGCGCGGGGAATGCGATCTCCGGATTCAGCCAATACATAAACGCATCCCCGACGAGCAAGCCGCGCGGCTTTCGACGATCTTTCGGCCCGTTCAAACAACACCGGTTCCGCTGGAACGGTCGCGTGCAGCGTTTTCATGAACGCATCGACCGAAGCGACTCCCGTCTCAAACGTCCAAAGAAATGGCGTCATCCGTTCGGTGAGAGAACCGCCGTGCAAATCCCGCCACACATCCGCCTCTTGCACGTACGTGGTCACAAGCCAATGGATGAGGCGTTCCGTGGGTGATCCGTCGCATCGACCCGGAAAAACAAACTTCGGATATCGATGATCCAACGGATTCAAGCTGCACTCCGCCTCAAATCCCGGGAGGTTCACGATAGGAATCACGACCAACCGACCGGCAAAATCGCAAGCCTGAAATTTTTTCGCGAGTTGATACGCCGCCTCAATGCCGGCATATTCGTCTCCGTCCATTCCGCCGGTGATCAAAAGAGTTTTTCCCGGTTTGTTCCCCCGCAGATCGGCAACGGGCATGCGGAGTACACGCGACCCGAGGTCCACTCGGACGGTTTTTAACTTCGCATCGGACGGACCCGAAAACCAATCGCGTAACATGGGCGCATCATATCAGATAATGTATGCTTATCCCATCTATGGAAACGGACGATTTTATTCTGACACAATCCTTGCAAGACCTTGCGGAAGACCTGGAATTATTGAGGGAAATGGCGACCTCGGGACGCGAACGTCTCCGGCGTTTTCGTACGCAACTGGCATCATCGCCGACCCATTTTCAAAAAGACACGCGAATATTTTTGATGAAGCTGTTAGAAGAACCCGAACAACTCTACAAAACTCTGCAAGAGGAGCTGAAAATAAGGCACGATCGCCTTGCCGAAGGGCTCGCTCTTAAACAAAGGGCCGCGGATGCGTTGCGATCGCTCCACGGCATTTGCGCGGGAATCATCACGGCTCCTGACTGGCAATCCCCGTCCTATGACCATTCGCTGATTTCGCAAGCCGGTCGTGAAACGGGAAAAATTATCGGCACCTCCAATGACTACAAACGGGACCATCATGCGGATGCGGCAGCCTATGAAAAAAAATTCGCCAAAGAATATATTGATGGGGTTCTTCGTGCTCCTGTACGGGTGTTTGCGACCGGGAGCGGAATGGCGGCCGTTTCCACCGTGGCTGTTTGCCTCAAATCCGAAAGCAAAAACGACGGGATCGTGTTAGCCGGAGCCGGAACTTATTTTGAAAACAAAAATGTGCTGCGGCAGATCTTTGGAGAGCGTCTCCGGTTTACCGATGAAATGGACATCCCGGCAATCCTAAAGATCGTTGCTCGCGAAAAACCACAAATAATTTTTCTGGACACCTTGTGCAACACCGATTCCATGGCCATGCCGGATCTTGCTCGATTGATCCCCGCTCTCGCTCGAGAGGTCAAACGACCAACCTTTCTCGTCTTGGATAATAGCGCCCTCTCCGTGACTTTCCAGCCCCTGTCCGTTTTTCCACGCGTCTCCCCCCATCTGTGTCTGATCGTGATTGAAAGTTTAAATAAATTCCATCAGTACGGTTTTGATCGAGTCACGGGCGGAATTATTTGGACGCAAGGTTCTCTCGCGGAGAAAATTTTCCGGACGCGGATGCATCTTGGCACCAATATTCCCGATGCGTCCGCCCTCGCGCTTCCCGAACCAAATCGTGCATGGCTGGAAAAACGATTGACGCGCATCGGACGCAACACGCGACAGCTGGCGGAGGCATGCGATGAACGTATGCGTTATCTTAAAAAATCGCCCTTTGAAAAAATCATCTATCCGGGACTGCCTTCCTACCCGGGATACGCGTGGACGCAAAAACAAAAATTCCACGGCGGATTTTTTGTTTTCTCATTCAAACCAAAATTCCGCCGAGTGGGTATCTATCAAAAATTTCTCGAAAAAATCATGCAAAGGGCAAAACAGGAAAAAGTCGGCCTCATCGCCGGAACAAGTTTTGGTTTGGATGTGACGCGCATTTATCTGACGGCGCTTCATGCGAGCCGGGACGCCGAACCGTTTATCCGCGTATCCGTCGGCACGGAAACCTTGTGGGAATTGGAACAGCTCAAACGCGTTTTTTTACACGTGATAAAACATTTTTAAAGCTCATCAATTTCCCGTAAAAAGGAACGTCTGATCTCGCCTTCAAACCCTTTATCCTCTGCCCACACGGTTGATGTTGATTGCGGTTCACGAATTTCCACCCGATCAAACAGGCGCGGCGAAACTTCGTCTATGAATGTGCTGGGTTGATTAAACGTAAGCGTGTCATAGCCAAGCGTGACGGGATACGTTAAAAATAATTGATGACGCGCACGAGTCACAGCCACATAAAACAATCGCCGCTCCTCTTCCAAACCGCCATCCTCGGCCAACGCGTATTGGTTTGGAAATGATCGCTCTGCCAGATGAATCAAAAACACCGTATCCCACTCCAATCCTTTGGCTTGATGGATGGTGGATAAAACCAGACGATCTTCTTCTTTCCCCACTGCGGCATCTCGTCTCCCAACCACATCATCATACAAGGAAATGTCGCCCAAAAACGGAGCCAGATCCTCATACGTCTCCGCAAACAAGGCGAGCTGCTCCAGATCTTCCAACCGTTCGCGCCAGTTGGGATATTCACGCTCCAAATAATTTTGGTAGGGAGAGGTGCACACCTCGCGAATCATGGCTGCCGGCAAGAATCCGCGCTTCGTCATCATCTTTGCAACCACCATAAACTCATTCCATCCGATGTGAGCGCGTGCGGGCAAATCAACCTCCGCCGATATTTCCAAAATTTCTTGAAAAGAGGAACGCGAACGTACGCGCTCCACGATCATCGCGGCCGTCATCGCACCGATCCCCGTTTGCAATCCCAAAACTCGAAGCCACGCGATTTCGTCCTGCGCATTGCCGGCAACTCGCAAAAACGCCAGCACGTCTTTAACGTGGGCGCGTTCAAAAAATTTCTGACCGCCGCGATATTCGTACGGCACATCGCGTTTCATGAGTTCCAATTCCAACGCCTGTGAATGCGCGCCTGAACGAAACAAAACCGCCATCTGACAAAGCGATCTTCCTTGATCGCGCAAAGTTAAAATTTGTTCCGCCACATATTTCGCCTCTTGCGTGGCAGAAGCACAAGGCGCGAGACGAGGAAGATCTCCCTTTGGCCGCACCCCCACCAATTCCTTTTCAAATTGTTCCATGTTGTTTTGCAGCGACTCATTTGCCAATTCCAAAATCTGCGGCGTGGATCGGTAGTTCGTCAACAATTTAAAAATTTTTGTGTTTGACCACTCTTCCGGAAAATGCAAAATATTTTTTACATCCGCCCCGCGAAACGCATAAATGGACTGCGCATCATCACCGACGACCAACACGTTTTGATGAATCCGAGCAAACCCATGAACCAACCGCGCTTGAATCGCATTCGTATCTTGATACTCATCAACCAACACATAACGAAAACGCTGCGCAAGCCTTTCTCCAATCTCCGGATCATCGAGAAGAAGCGCGGTCAGCGACAACAAATCATCAAAATCCACGGCATTGGCGGATTTTTTTCGCGTTTGATATTGGCGCGCGATCTCTTCGATATCTCCGGACAAAGCATAAAAATTCGGGTGTTTGATTTCCAGAGCCGCATCAATCTTCGTCTGCGTGTTGCGAGCGTAGGAAATGATGTTTTGCACAACCGAAGCGGAAGGAAAACGTCGCGCCTTGGGATCAATTTTTAAATCCTTCATCACCGCTTTTACCAAATCACGACTGTCTTCCATATCCAAAATCGAAAAATTCGATTGGTAGCCGAGCCGCGCGGCGAACACACGCAAAAGACGAGCGGCCACGGCATGAAACGTTCCTCCCCAAATCCCTTTGGCCGCTGGCCCCATCAACGCTTCAACGCGCGAGAGCATTTCTCGAGAGGCTTTGTTCGTGAACGTCAACAAAAGAATGGTCGAGGGATCAACCCCTTGCTCCAATAAATACGCCACGCGATACACGAGCGTACGCGTCTTTCCTGATCCGGCGCCGGCCAAAACCAAACACGGCCCATCGCCGCCTAAAACCACGGCGAGCTGTTCTTGATTCAATTCTTTATGATAATCCATCGTTGACATGGGCCTAAGCGTAGCATATCGAGATTCTTCTGCGAACGGTTCTTGACAGAAAAATCCTTTTCATGCTCTACTTTCACCGTGGTTTCCTCCACAGGAGACGCTCATGGCGCTACGCGCGAGAACACAGAAAGATCGCCTGCAGGTTGACTTGTCGGGCATAACCAGAAATGAGCTGGCACTACGGGCAGCCGTCGAAGCGATGCAAAGAATATTCGACATCGCCGAAGATCGAAGTTTCAGATTCACGGCCTATGATCCAGCGGCTCTCAAGGATCTCGGGCAAGCTCTGACCACTTTCTTCGCCGAACCAATCACTCTGATCCCCTGCTCGATCATCGCGCAGGAATTGCCGATCGTCGGCATGGACGATGACAGGTTCGGTCTCATGTCTTTGATCAAACAGTCTCTCACGTTCGATGAGGCGTTACGGCAAAGAATCCCGCCGGAAACGGATCTCCAGGATTTTGGCAACGTGCGCGTTCCTCTCACGAGATACCTGCTCACACCGCTCCAGCAGTTCCTGTATCCCTCGCTCAAGAAGCGGCTGTGGTGGCGGTGGTCAACGTTCATGGACCGTATCGGCCAACCACAAAAAGAAATCGTGTTGGAGGGCGTAAAGCAACTGGCCATGAACCTGATTTACGCGGCCTGCGAAGGCGATGGAAATCGAGTAACGATAGAGCAACTGAAGAACCTCATCCAGTCCTTTACGCGTTATCCGATTCTCGGCCAAGGACCACGCTCCGACCATGGAACCACGTCATGGATCATCCTGACCGCCTGACCCTTCCCTCAACGCCTCGAACACCAAACGTCTCGAGGCTTTTTTTATGAGCTAATAGACATTTCGTGTTGGTTTTTGTCCCTGTCGGAGAGCCAAATACCAGCTGGCGAGAGCCAGCTTTTTGGTGGTTGAAATTCCACGATGACATCGAAACAATTCTTTGAGGCGGCTGTTGAGTCCGCCCTCA
>JAUSEV010000025.1 GCA_030649995.1 Candidatus Uhrbacteria bacterium | reverse complement strand
CTCTCTAAACAAGAAAATCCCTCACGGATGAGAGATTTTCTTGTTTCCATCGGCTCGAACCGCCGACTTTCGGCGGGAATGCTTTTGGCGGAATTCAAAACCCCTTGGAATTTCTTGGCGGAAATGCCAGCCCAAGCCCGCGCCTCTGGCGCGGGTGCGGTCAATTCTGATGCAAATCAATTTTGGTGGACCCACCGGGAATCGAACCCGGCCCTCATCCATGCCATGGATGCGTAATACCGATTTACTATGGGCCCAAAGATAAGTTGAGAATACCAAAAGGCGGAAAGAGTGTGTCACGCGTTCCGCCTATCGTCAATGTGTGTGAGGTTTTCTATCTCTATCTTCACCTAATATTATTTTGTGATGGGCTGCGGATATCTTCTTTGAGAGGTTCCGGGAGAGGTTGTACCAACGGAGGGCTTTTGGCTGCGACGGCTCGTTTCAAACTCGCGTAACGTTGTTGGACGGCCGCATGTTCTTTGAACTGTTCCGCCAGCGGCCGCATCATTACCAAAGCCTTGTCCAACCATCCGCGCTCCTCGTACATCAAGGCCAAATACCATCGTGCGTTGCTGTTATTCGGATCGATATTCACGATTTGCTCAAGCAAACCGATCGCGCGATCTTTTTCATTGTTTCGATAATAGAGAAGAGACAACTCAAACGCCACACCAACATCACGGTTGCTGGTGCTCAAAATTCCTTCCAACTCACCGATCGCTTCCTTTAACCGACCTTGGCGTTCATGAACCGCTCCAAGAAAATAGTGCGCCGGAAGATAATCTTGTTTTATGGCGATCGCCTGATGCAGACTCTCAAAAGCCGCTTTCAAATTTTCTTGAATCTCTTTTCGCGCTTCACGTTGTGTTTTCTCGTCACGAGCTTCGAGCAACGGTTTTTGCAGTTCGGCGCGCGCCAAATAAATTTTTCCCATCTCCGCCGGATAGGAAGGGTTTTGCGGTTCCAATCTATGCGCTTCCTGATAATTTTTAATGGCAAACTCATCGGCGCCTCGCACAAAAGCGGCGATCCCCTGATACACTTGCGCCAGATTGACCCAATTATCAACATTGTTCGGCCCCTGCTCCGTTGCGAGCCGCGCCAAATTTACCGTGACGGTAATTTCATTCTGAATATCCACCAATTGTTGCTGATTCGGATTTCCTTGCAAGGCGCTCAACAAATGAATCAAGTGAGCTTGGGAGGCGTTGCGCGTATAAAGATCATACAAAGAATTGAGAGCGTGAGCGCGTTCCATGTGTTCGATCACCGTAGTGGCCGGTTTATTAAAGTGAAACGCTTGCACCCCTTTTCCAAATGACCTATCCGCGATAAAACGCTGGCCGATCAACCAGAAAAGACTCACTCCCCCCACAAGAACCACCGCGCACACAACGGAAATAATCCCAAACGTTCCACGGCGCGATGGGCGGCGGCCATCCCATGTGAAAAACTCATTCGCCACCAAACTGCCGAGAAGCGCGAGCAACAACCATAAAAGGAATTGATGAGCGAGATTGTAATTGTAAAAAAATCCGATAAACACCAAAGTAGCCCAGCCGCCAAACACCATCAGGTAGGCATACCACACTTCATCTTTCTTCTCACGCACAAGATGAATAAAACTCTTGAAGAAGGTGGAAATGATAAACAACATCCAGAGGGCGGCACCAACAATGCCGATCGTGGCAAGCAGAGTAAAAAACGCCGTCAACCCACGATCAAAGCGCACGGCCCAAAACGGCGATTGATTAACAGCCGGGACGCGATACTGGGCATAATCAAAAATCCATGTTCCGGGACCTGAACCGAACAACGGGTGAGCTTGCAGCGTTTGACGAGCAATATCCCAACTGGCGCTCGCCGAAGGCGAAACCTCTCCGGAGATAGGAAAATGAAAGAAATTTGGAAGAATCAGGAATAAGATGGCAACAACAACTAAAATTGCCGGAATCACTAAACGCGACGGCTGGCCGATTTTTCGTTCACGCCAATATCCAATGCCAACAACGAGAACGGTTCCAAACAATAACGCGATCCACGCCACCCAAAAATCAATCAAAATCAAATACGCGAGAGACACCAGAAGCGTGATCCACACGACGAGACGCGCCAGACGGCTATCCGTGGAATCCCCTGCCAAAAGACAGGCGCGATCACGACATCCGTGGAAAACCAGCGTGGAAGAAACAACGAGAGACACCGCGAGATAAACGGCTAAGCTAAACGGACTCCCAACGGAATTAAACGAGGCCGTGTGGGTGAACGGCGCGGAAAAAACGTATTTTCCAAATAATTGGAGGAGACCGTATATCCCAACCAAAAGAGAAGAAATAAGAAACGCAAAAATGACGTGATAGACCTGGCTCACCGATCGTATCTTGTTCACAACCAAAAAATAAAACAGCACAAGAGCGGCGATGGTGGAAAATGACCACGCAGCCTGACTGAACATGCCGACAAAAGACAGATAACGATCTTGCGAAAGCAAAGAAATAACAAAATAGCCCAAACCAAACAGCAAAACAGCCATATGGAGCCAGCTTCGTGACAACGAGAGTTGTTTTTCCGCCACAGCTTTTCCCAACCACGCCACCAGACCGATCACGATCAACACCGCCAAAACGGATTGCTTGCTAAATTCCAAAACATCAAAAGATACCGTGGAAAATACGAGAGGAATAAAAATAATCGCGCAGAATAAACACACATGGGTTACCCTATCAAGAAAAGCGGCGGTCCGAGGAAATACACGAACAGACTCGAGCGAGGTTGTGGTGGGGGAACGTTTAAAAAGAGGCATAGGATGATAAGGAGTATATCACAATTTTAAAGCTGTGTAGAGGTTGAGGTGTCCGGAACGTCAGAGGAAGATGTAGCGGCGGGAAGGACAGTGTCTGTAAAGACGATGGTATCAGATGAGCTTGTCACAAACACTTGATCCGTTGGAATGGGTTCTTCCGAAATCGTTGAAGAGCTGCTGGTACTGATTATAGTGGAAAAGGAAGTTGATGACATTGTTGATGATGGTTCAATGATGGGGGCGGTGGATGTTGTTTGGGTGTCGCGAACAATCACACCTGTCATAGGATCAACCGATGCTATGGTCCCATCGGAAATGGAAACCTGCTCATCCATCTGCGTTGCCTCTACGCGCCAAGCAAACGTCACATCATGAGTTTGCGCTTGCTTCAATAAAATATCAAAACCGATATCGGTATAATAATCTGTCCACCATCCTCCATCCACCTCTCCTCGAGGCGTTGCTTGCACGTTAGGATAAGCCTGAAGCGATGGAAATGAAACATGAACTTTTTTTGACCCACTCTCAACAAGCGCAAACCCTTGATAACTCTTGGAAGCTGTAAGCTGTAAGCTTTGAGCTACAACCTGTAACCTGTCACCTGTCACCTGCCCCGCTGTAAGCTGTAAGCTGTCACCTGTCACCTGCCCACCGCCCCACCACACCGGATTCACAAATACTTCGATGAAGCCGACATCCTGTCCGGAAAATTCTTGCAAAGCTTGTCCAACAATCGGGCCCGGCTCCGTGGCTTTGACCGCGACTCCCGGAATCGTCGAAGGAGCAAGGGAATCTCCCGCGCGAATGATACCGTTTATCGTAGAAACTTTCGTCGACACGCGACCCACAAGAGCGATCGGATAGGTCGAGGTTGCCGGACGACCCGCCACAAAACCGGGTTTTGTGGAAACAATGCCGATCAACATCTGATGCGCGTCCCATGAACGTTGAACATGAATCTGTCCGCGTTGACTCACCACCACCAAATCTCCGGGCTCCAATTTATCCGGAGAATAATAGCGTTCCGCAAAATCATACCCGCTGTCTGACTGCCAACCTGCCGCGTTTGTGGCCATGTAGGTCGAGGTCGGTCCTTGCGAGTCATCCACAAAAAGGTAAGCGCTGTTTTGCGCAACGCCACGAGCGGACGGATACAGCTTTCCACCAACCATCAAATCTCCGCTGACCGCGGCTGTACCGTTTTGATTGAGAGAAAAAAGAGTTGTTGAACTGTAACGAATCGTCAACTGGGAGGAGGTTGCCGTTAACACGCGAGTCAACAAAGTAAAGTCTGAAGATACCGCTTGAACTCCGTCCCAAGCACTCCCTCGTAAGGTCAGCCCCCATGAATCCGCCGTGGGATTTGATGCGGAAGCGGTGGATGTTGAAGCCACGACCAGATCGCCGGTGATCTGCGCCACAGAACCGTCGTTTGTAAGAATGGAGCCGGCGTCATAACCAACGTGTAAAAAAACTTCGATGGTTGATGTCGCGGAAGCGCTCTGCAGCGCTCGACCCAAAATCATTCCGGGCTTCGTTGCTTTCATGGCAATTCCCGGATAAGGAGATGAAGTGAGCGCATCGCCTATACGAATCGATCCATTGATCGGTGATACGTTAACGGGCACACGACCGACAAGAGCCACGGAAACGCCGCCACCGGTTCCCAATAAAAATCCCGGCTGCGTGGAAACGACTCCCATCAGGTTTGGATCATAGGAAATGCCTGAACTCATTTTAGCGGTGGAAGAGGCGGTGGAATCAATCACTAAAACATCACCGGGACTTGCTGAACCGGAAATATCGTATTTTTCCGCGACGTCGAAATTATTAGAGGCGACCGTGCCATCAGCAGCCAAACTCAATCCGGTTGTTGCAACGGGGCATGTGCCTGCCACATCCGTCGCATCAAGACACAACCCCCCGCGTGTTCCGCTGGTATAAGTAAAAACCGACACCCAGTTGGCGCTTCCGGTAGCGCTCTCACTGGGGCCAACGAGCAAGCTGTTAGCATAAACTCCCCATGTTTGTCCGGTGCCGGTGGCAGCGGTATTCACAAATTTAGCGGCGGCATTACCTCCAGCGGAAGGATTGCTACTGGTCACGTTTATAGATAAGGCACCGACAGAATAGATGCCTCCCATGCCAATATTCAAACCACCATTCACTCGTAATTGATTGCCAATCGTTCCGTCACCCCTCACCTGCAACGTACCGACTTCCGCCGTGTGAGCCAAGAGCCCATTTGTATCAATGCCGGTCACGTCTGCCACGATAAAGCTGTTCACGCCATTCCCCTGACTGGCATACAGATATCGTCCGCTCACAAACAATCCTTGAGCATAACCTAATGCCCCGGATAAAGAATAAGATTTGACTTCGGTCATCGTTGCCGGAACATTTACATCAATCACTTTCACGGTATTGTCTGACAAAGCGACATAAGCATAACGACCGCTCACGAATATCGAAGTGGAAGTTGCCGTCGAACCGCCGGTCAAGTTAAGCGTACCGGCACTCGTCATAATAGCCGGATTCTGAATATTAATGACTCGCAAGGTGTCATCTGTGCTGGAAATAACGTACGCATAACTGCCCTGCACAAAGATAGCTGTGGAGGTAACGGTGAGAGCAAAGGTGCCGCGTCCTATCGGTATTCCGGGATTATTTACATCAACGGCTCGAACCTGACCTCCGCTGCCGGGCGTAACAGCATCTTCTGCTATGTAAGCGTGGTGACCGCTCACATAAACCGCTCGACCTTGCTGCGTGGAACCACTTGTCCCAACAATAAATGGATTGGTGGGATCTGAAACATCCATGACGACTAATCTTAGGTCTGCGTCACTGCTGATATAGGCATAACGACCGCTCACAAAGACATCCGTAGGAATATTTAAAGATGCGCTTGTTCCCACAAGGGTAGAGCTCGCCGGTGTTGAGATGTCCACGATATTCAATCCACCCGTGGTTTGTGCGTCCACCACATAGGCATAGGCTCCACTCACAAAGACACGCGTTGGCACCCTTCCGCTCCCTAAATAGGTGGATGTGACAACCGTGGGGGCTTCCGGATTGGAAACGTCAATCACGGACAAAGAACTGCTAGCAGTATTTGCGACATAAGCATAACGACCACTCACAAAAATTCCACTTGGAGCACCTCCGCTCGGCAACCCCGTTGTGCTGCGCGTATTAAAATTGCTGGCTCCGCTCAATTGATTGGTAATGGAATTTTGCACCGTAAAATTGGTGGTGGTTGAATGTGTGCTGGATGCGTTATAGGCGCTCAACGTTGTACCTGAAGCCGTGGTAAAGCCAAGCCATGTGGTTGTGGTGTTTGTCCCTGTGGCATTGACCCACGTCAGGTTGGTGATGGTGGAAGTGGCGTTATTAGCAAGGATGCCTCCACTCAAGGTTGAGAGTCCTGTATTAGAAATGGACGAAAAAGCCCCGCTCGAAGCGGTTGTAGTTCCAATGCTGGTGCCATTGATGGTGCCACCTGTGATCGTGACATTCGATGAAGTGAGGTTGATAATGTTGCCGGTAGTGCCAGAGGCTGTTGTGAAACCAAGCCATGATGATGTAGTGCCAACATAGGTGCCATTGGTGGCAAAGACGCTTGTGCCTGATGCGGTTGTGAAACCAAACCATGTCGAAGTGGCATTCGTGGCAGTAAAGTTGTAGACCGTTTCTGTAGTTCCGCTTGCCGTCGTATAGCCTAGCCATGTGGTGGTGACATTGGAAGAAGTGACGTTGATGGTCGTCAGGTTGGTGATGGTGGAAGTCGCGTTGTTGACGAGAATGCCTCCATCAAAACGTGAAAGATCCGCATCTACAAACAACGCATAAGGACCATTCGTGAAGGTGATATTGGCTCCTGCGATCGGCGCGCCTTCAATATACAGAGTGGCCGGATTTGTGACGGTACGGGCAACGGCTGAAGTTGGGGTAAGAGCCAAAAGATGAACATCACTCAACGTTGTTACCGTCCCCGCCTGATTGCCGAGAGAAAGAGTGGTTGTTGTGCCAACAAATAACCCCGTGAGAATGGAAGTATTTCCAATAAAGCCGTCTTGTATTTGAGGAGGGGTTATGAGAATGCCTGCCGTAGAGTTGGTGGCTGCGGTAAATCCTCCATTCACGCGAATGCCATAGGCTTGATTTGAGGTGGCATTTCCCATGGCAGGAGGCCCTCCAACATCAAGAGTGACCGCCGTCCCAATGGTGGACGTGGCCACAAAAGTATAGGTAGGGGCAGAGATGGTGACGGCTCGTTGGGTATTGATGTTGCCTGTATTGAATTGCACCGTTCTTCCAAGGTTCATGTTCACATCAAGAGCTTCTGTTCCTGCCGTGAGCGTTGTGTGCGTTGGGCCTGTGATCGTGAAGAGCGTTGGAGTTCCTCCTGTCCAAGCTGTTGTTGTGAGAGAGAGTGTGCCTGTGACCGTTGTCGTGGCTGCCGTGAGATAGCCTGTGACAGCGAGATTGGTGGTGGTGGTATTGGTAACAAAAAGATTTGTGGCGGTGACGTTTGTAAACACTCCGGAGGAAGCGTCTGTTGCACCGATGGTGGTGCCGTTAATCGTCCCACCAGTGACCGTCACGTTTGAAGATGTGAGATTGATGGCTCTAAGCGTTGTGCCTGATGCGCTTGTAAAAGCAAGAGCCGTGGTTGTGGTATTCGTCCCTGTGGCATTGACCCATGTCAGGTTCGTGATAGTGGAAGTTGCATTGTTGACGAGGATGCCTCCGCTTAAAGTCGCAAGACTTGTCGCTGACAATGTGGTGAAAGCTCCTGTCGAGGCATTGGTTGCGCCTATCGTCGTTCCATTGATCGTGCCTCCGCTGATCGTCACATTGGAAGAAGTGAGGTTGATAATGTTTCCCGTGGTGCCAGAGGCTGTCGTGAAGCCAAGCCAAGATGACGTAGTGCCGACATAGGTGCCATTGGTGGCAAAGACCGAGGTGCCTGATGTGTTCGTGAAACCAAACCATGTCGAAGTGGCATTTGTGGCTGTGAAGTTAAACACCGTTTCTGTAGTTCCGCTTGCCGTCGTATAGCCTAGCCATGTGGTGGTGACATTGGAAGAAGTGACGTTGATGGTTGTGAGATTGGTGATGGTGGAAGTCGCGTTGTTGACGAGAATGCCTCCGCTTAAAGTCGCAAGACTTGTCGCTGACAATGTGGTGAAAGCTCCGGTTGAAGCATTGGTTGCGCCGATGGTAGCGCCGTTGATCGTGCCTCCTGAAATGGTTGCGTTAGAAGATGTGAGGTTGATAGCTCGAAGAGTGGTACCTGATGCGCTTGTGAAAGCAAAAGCTGTGGTTGTGGCGTTTGTGGTTGTGGTATCTGTGAAGATTCCGGTAGAAGCATTGGTGAGTCCGATGGTTGTGCCGTTGATAGAGCCTCCTGTGATAGTCGCGTTAGAGGAAGTGAGATTGATGATATTTCCCGTGGTGCCGCTTGCTGTGCCAAAGCCAAGCCAAGACGATGTAGTGCCGACGTATGTGCCATTGGTGGCAAAGACTGAAGTGCCGGATGCGGTCGTGAAACCAAGCCATGTGGAAGTGGCGTTGGTGGCGGTAAAGTTATAGACGGTCTCTGTTGTACCACTGGCGGTCGTATAACCTAGCCATGTGGTCGTGGTATTTGTTCCTGTGGCATTGACCCATGTGAGATTGGTGATGGTGGAAGTGGAACTGTTGAGAAGGATTCCCCCATCAAAGCGAGACACGCCTCCGGCAACCCACAGAGCGTATGGGCCGTTTGTGAAGGTGACGTTTCCTCCTGCAACAGGAGCTCCTTCGATATAGAGAGAGGCGGGGTTGGTGACGGTTCTGGTGTTTGTGGTGGAAGTGACGGTGAGAGCGCCAAGGAAGATGTTGGAAAAGGTGGTGAGGGTTGCTGTTTGATTGCCTAGAGAAAGAGTGGTGGAAGTTGCCACACTCATGCCTGTGAGAAGAGTGGCTGTACCAAAGCCATTTTGTATCTGTGGAGGAATGACCGAGAGAGAGGCCATGGA
>JAUSEV010000001.1 GCA_030649995.1 Candidatus Uhrbacteria bacterium | reverse complement strand
AACGCTCCTATTTGATGCCGCCTCATCAACTGATCCAAACGGTGACATTCTGAATTTTGTCTGGGACTTTGGCGATGGCATCACGGCTACGACAACACGCGTCACCCATACCTATACGACTTCCTCGAGCTTTGATGCGTCTCTCACCGCTTCAGATGGAACATTCTTTGACACGGCCACGACCTCACTTATGATCATCCCGCAACCGATCGCGCCACCCCCGCCACCCTCACCGATCGTACTCCGTCTGAACGAAATTTTTCCCGCGCCTGATGGTGGATCCGAATGGATTGAATTAAGCGCTCTTTCAGTCACAACGACTCTCGACCTACAAGGCTTTCAACTGGAAGACGCCAAAGGCGTAATCTTCCGCTTTACTTCCTCAACATGGAATGCCTCTTCTTCGTATCTGCAAGTGATGCTCAATGGATCTCATCTTAATAATGATGGGGATATCGTACGTCTGCGCGATAACTATGGCAGAGTGATTGATGAGAGCCGCTATTCTGATCTTCAAAAAAATCAGAGCTGGATACGCTCTCCTGATGAGACGGGCGACTGGCATCTATCGGAAATGCCCTCGCCGGGACAACCGAATATCTTGGTTCCTCCCCTCTCCCATCCCGAACGTCGCGTGCCAAAAGAAGATGCTTCTCCCGTTCCTCGTCGAATCACAATTATCAAACAAGTCACCCAAAAAATAACTCAAAAAACAAACATCCTGCCGTCCGAACCTATTCCGTCCCAAGACATTCAAGAAAAAACAATCATCGACCAAACGTCCGATCTTGATGATCCAACCGAACAAGAAATGACCGAACAGGAAAAAAAAGTTGTTCCGATCAAACCACGAAATACCAAAACAAAACCATCCAAAGCAAAAAAATCTTCTACGCCCCTTCCGCGCTCCACCACCATTCCTATGCTCCCTCATTTAACTTCAGAGACACGCGTCAAACTCATGGGCACGGTCGCCAGTTTGCCCAAACTCTTAAGCCGTAACCAATTTGTGATACAAACGAAAGATGGACGAGGATTGCTGATTCAAGGTAACGGAAAAAGTCCCTCCCCTCCTTTGGGAGCTTTGATCGAGATACACGGGGCATTACTGATCAATGACGATGGAATTTCCTTGCGCATGATGAGCGCTGATTCATGGACGATGATAAAGAAAAATGAGGATGTCGAACCGCGGCTTGTGGATCTTTTAGCCCAGAGCCACGAAGATGCTTGGAGCTTGGTGGAAGTGACGGGTACGGTTCGGGAAGTCAATCGTTCACTCATTCAGTTGGATACGCAAGAAACGCAAATCACCATTTCGATTCGACCGATCATCCACTATCGCGCCGAGCGGCTCCACGCTGGGGATGTTATTCAAGTGCGTGGCCTGATTGATACGCGAGAAGAAACGCCAAAAATTTTTCCTCGGCAATCCAAAGAAATCGTTCTTCTCAACTCTGCGAGAAAACCCTCGTCTGATATTCCGGAAAAAAACGGTTTACCGCCTTGGACACCCATAGGATCAGCCGGTCTCACCGTTGCCTTGGCACAAGGGGTAAAATATGTTCGAAAAATCCGCGAAGGACAACGATTGGCAAAACTGCTCGCCGAAGCAACAAAAAATTTATCTTAATTCTTCATTTCTAATTCCTCATTCTTCATTCCTACTTCCTGCTTCCTCCCTATGTCCTCAATAATCGTGACTCCTTATCATATCGCCCTTGCCAAAGATATTTTAGAATCCATGTGGGATCTGCAAGAACTCCATCGTGATCTCATTCATCGCGCAGAAGAATTGAGTAAATCGCTGGAAGTGGCTCCTCTACGAACGCCTTTGACTGATTCGTCAAACGAGCCCTTCCCCTCCTAACACCCTATTGTTATCCTTGCTATTAATATGGAACGTGAACCAAATAATACTGACATTCTTTTAGCCGTCGAACGACTATCAACGACCACGGATCAACGCTTTGATACTGTTTTTTAGGCCATCCAACAACTGTCAGACAAACAAACCTTGACCGATCAACGCCTCGATGAGGTGCTGGATGCTATTCACACTTTTTCCTCCAGCGTGGATGAACGCTTCACGAACCACGATAGGCAATTCATGAATATGGATCAACGATTCGATCGTATGGATGAACGATTTGATCGCGTTGAGGCGACCATGGTTACCAAAGGCGATCTTATGGTCATTATGCGTAAAGAGGATCATAAGTTTAGTGAGCGAGACTGAAAAAAATAAAAAAGCCCTGCGACACACAGGGCGAGAACGAGGTACTTGCGTTAGTCACAAGCGTATGTTGCGAGATAGACGCGCGTTGCGCCGTCCCATGCGGCAGCGCAATGCCGTGGATCGATGCAGGAAATCGTGGGCATGTCCGAGTTGACGATGGCCGCTTCGCTAAACCCGCGCGCCATCAAGTCGTCTTCGAGCAGGTCATGGACGGGCTTCATGTCCGCATCGAACAGGGTAAAACCGATGCGATGGGTTCTCTGCTGCACATACTCGTACAGCACACCCATGAAACCATTTTTGATCTGTGCGAGATCGCGGACAAAGGGATCGGCGATCGTCTCCGTATTTTTGATCGCGCCATCCCGTCCCATCTTCGTCATTTCATGGCACGAATGCACGTTGTTCGATGGCCCTTCTTGCCACAAAACGTAGAACATCCCGTTTTGGTTAAAGACGCGACGCACGCGTGAGTCTGGCACGCGGTTGCCCATGATCGGAACGCAACCTTGATAAGTCAGCTGAACTTCGATGGACGTTTTACCCGCAACGTCGGCGAGAGCGATCAAAGGCTGGTTAGCCTGGTTCTCCCTGATGGCTGACCCGAATGCGACGATGTTTTCGGCGTGAGCGGCGTTGAGCGCGTCGAAAACGCCGATGCGTCCCTGCTCCCATCTGTCGTAGGTGATGCCTTCGATGCGGGAAAAGACATCTCGAGCGCGTGTCCAGACGTTCCAGAGCGCCGGCATCATGGGTCCGGTAGGACTGATGGCGTACGTTCCATCGTCTGTAAATACCGCGCCGCCGAACGTGAAGGTGTAGCCGTTACCCGGTTTTGCGAGGTAGACCATCCCGAGATCGCTTACCTTGATGACGATGTCCGCGACAGCACCGGTCACCATGCTGAAGAGAAAACCATCTGATGCCGCGGCACCGTGATGCACCGAGAATGGTCCTATGCAGGTACGGGGTGCGACCGGACAGGGATCGATCACTTTCGGAAAGCTCTTGAAAGAAATCGTTTTGCCTCGCTTGTCAATGGAGGCGAATCCGCCATTCTGACCATTCATCGCCAGCATGTACGCACGATTGCTTGCCAACAAGACCGGAGCATGACCCTCACCGACATCACGCGTCTCGATCGTGCAGGTGAGCGCCATTGGCCCATTGAGATCCGGTTGTTCGATTTTCATGTCACCAAGATCGATCATCGAAGCATCGATGGACGAAGACTCCTGCAACAGATCCGGTTTGTCCGGCCTGACTTCGCTCGCAGCCTGGTCGCTAGCGCAGCCGACGTGCATGAAAAACCACAGCCCGAGGAACGTTTTCCGCATCGTGACCTCAACTTTCTGCCGATGTTCACAGCCCAAAGGATTCCGACGCACCATGCGTCGATTCCCTAAAAGACTGTCAACCTTACCCTAGATTCCTCCTTCCTCCTTCTTACTTCCTACTTCCTGCTTCCTACTTCTTCCCTTGGAGCGGGTAGGGGGAATTGAACCCCCATCTCCACCTTGGCAAGGTGGCATAATAGCCACTATACGATACCCGCGTGTGCGGAAAAGGATAACAAACCCTGAACCGCTTGACAAACGCTCATTTTTAACTTATCCTGTATTCTTCCGAACCTTAACACTCGAAAGGGGTTGGACATGAATCCAAACATCCTTCGCTGGCTGGAAGACCGACGCAACAAATGGCTCCTGGGAATCGGCTCATTTCTTGCCATGTTCTGTCTGTTGGGGTCGAGCATGGGGCTGTTCTACGGATTTCTCTTTACTTCGGCCTTCATGGCGCATCTGTTCGTACACGAGATGGGGCATGTCTGGGCCATGAAGCGCTCCGGCATGAAGGTACGGACGGTCAACTTCATTCCATTCCTGGGAGCTGTGGCCGTACCTGATGATCAGTTCCCCTCGCGACGCGTCGAGTGCTTTGTCGCCATCATGGGACCGGCATGGGGTGGCGGGATGGCCATCTTAACTGTCGTTCTTGGCAGCCTGACGCATTCCCCCTTTCTCAAGATGAGCGCGGGTTGGATGACGATCTTCAATCTCATGAACTTGCTGCCGGTGAGCGTTCTCGATGGCGGACGGATCTGGAAGTCGGTCATTTACAGTTTTGAGAAAAAGTGGCGTCTGCCTCTGCTCACGGGAGCTTGCGTGCTCTCCCTGATCACTCTGCTCTCCCTCGGCTTCCTGATCAACTGCCTTCTGATCACAGGGGTGGCCGTCTTCTTCGTCAAACACACGAGGGAAAATTATCGCGAGCTGCGTGAACATCGCGCCAACATGACGCTGGCCGAAGTTCTGGGCGTTCCACCAACGGAGTCTGCGGTAGAGAGGGCGCTATACGTTCTTCGCGATCAACTCGCAACAGATACCGTCGAGCGTTTGGCCAAACACCCGATGTTTCTGTGCCAGCCCTTTGCCTCATGCCTCCGAGACACGATCGCCGTTGATCCGAATAACTCACGGGTCGCCTCGTGGCAACCGGAAAAATGGCGCGCCGTCTACGTCGAAACCTTCGAGCTGGCGATTTTCCGCTGCACCTCTGTCACGTCCGCGCCACTCTCGAGACGGGAACTCATCCTCGCCTCGCTCGAACGGTTCCTGAATGCGGACACGCCGGGCGCGTTGCCGACCATGAAGCGACGGGAAGCAAGGTTCGCCATCGCCGCCTACATGGGACTGATAACGGTCTTGGGCATCACAAGCTGGCTCTCGTTCTGACTCAACTCACTCTCTCCTCCTCTTCCGGAGCCAGAGAGTTTTTTTATATCAAAATCGGACCTGACACCATTTTCGTATTCGTTTTGGATTCGTATTTTCGTATGATCCATTCGTATTTTCGTAGGAGAGCGAAGCGAATAAAAACGACCGGATTCTCGAGGAGAACCCGGTCGGGTGATACGAAGGTGCGCTACTTGAGGGTCTTGACTGCCGTAGACTCGGCGAGCTTACGCAAGCGAAGATCGATGCGGCGGCGGTCTGAATCATCCCAACCGCGCCCGACAGATGGATGGCCGTCTCGCCTGATGAGCTGGCCGGCCGAGAACGGAACGACCGTCAGCTTGGCCGCCTTGATGCGTGGGTCGTTCGTGAGAATTCCCGCGATGACGACGGCGCGCATCATGGCGAGACCGGTGTTGTCCACCGCCGTGAGCGTGTGCGCATCCACATCGCCGCGGAGCAGAGCGATCAGTCGCTGATCCAGATTGCTCTTGGCGCGCGAGTTGATGGGCACCTCGTCCGTGTGACCCACCACCTCGATGAGATCGAGACCATGCTCTTTTGCTCGCGCCAGGATTTCCGGAATGATCTTCAGCATCAACTTCTCCGAGAATTCCTGCGTGATGAGCGCCGTGCCCGACGGGAAACTGAACCCATCGGCATCCGACAAGGTGATGAGCGGCGGCTTCTTGAGCTTGGCCGCCATCTCCTTGTCCGTGTGACCGGTTGCCTTGAGGAGCTCGGCGTACTTGCCGCTCACCTCATCAAACTCGGCCTGAGTCGGCCGCTTGTTCATGTACAGGTAACCACTCAATCCCATGAAGAACACGAGCATGATCATCATGACGTCAAAGCCGGCGATCTGACGAATCTGCTCATCTTCTTCCGGTCGCGCACTCAAGTCGAGTGCCATCACACACCTCCCGTGCCACCACCTGCCGCAGGGAAAAACCGACGAAGTTTTTCGAGCAACTTGCCCCACTCTTCGGTGAGGACTCGCGCTTTCTGGAGCTCCATATGCAGTGCCCGAGCTTCCGGTTGAGCCGATGCGAGTTCGCGCCGAAGAGCCTCAAACGCAGCGGTGATCGCGCCAGGATCAATCCCGACTGCGGCCATGGTCGCGGCAGCCGTAGCGGTGCCAGCGGGAGCGCTCTTACCGTTTCCAAAAAACTGATCTTCCAGCGTCTTCAGAATCACGGCGAGCGCGATGCCTATGGCAGCGGACAAGAGAGCCTCGCCCAGAGTGTTACCGAGTCGCCTCATGTCGGTCACGCCCTGACCGAAGGTATTCACCGAGATGCCGAGACCAAGCACCAAGGCAAAGATACCCATGGCCTGCACGTTGATCGCCGCCGTGCCGAGACGCACTTCCTGCCGCACGCGCAACCAGATCGACACGATGGCCAGAATACCCATGCATCCCCAGCTTCCCGCCGGGTAGCCAACGTCGATCCACCACCCGCCAACCTGAAAGGCTTTGCGTGCCATGAACAGCAGGATGGCGTAGACCAAGACCAAGAGCCCGATGAAGTGCCAAGGCTTGGGAGTTCGCGTGCGAGCCATGTTCGTTTCCTCCTCTTGAGGTTTTCAAGGACCGTACAGTCCTTGCTTAATCCGAGAACATCCGTAAATAAGCCAAGAAATGTGACACGATAAAATACACCAAAATTGGATTTTTGTCAAATATCCTTACCCATCCTTACCCATCCTCACCCATCGGAAACCCCCTCTATCCCCCTTATCAGGTGGAAGTCCGTCTGAACGCCCTCCCTGATAAGGGAGGGATGGGGTGGGTTTCCGATGGGATGGGTTTTCCGCAAAATAAAAAAACAGGCGAAGAAAGATGCTTCCGCGCCTGTGTGTTACGTAGAAAGGTGCTACTTCTTGCTGATCTGACCGCCGGCCGTGAGGAGTCCGGCTGCCTTGGCGGCGAAGGCCGCGCTGCCTGCCGAGAGCTTCCCGGCGTGTGCATTCATGTACCGAGCAAGGCCCACTCCGGCTTCCTTGGCCGACTTGCCCGCAATGGCCATGGCAATGCCCACGTTGTGCAGCATCGCCTCACCACCGTCGAGCTTGCCGCAGATGCCGCCGGAGAGCTCGGCAATCTCCTTGAAGCTCGCCTCGGTACGCGGATCGCAGTGCTCGCCGCTCACCGGCACCACGAAGGTGAAGATGGGCTGACGCGGCTCCATCTTGCCGAACTCGCGCGCGTAATCCGGAGCGAGCTCACGTCCGCGGCCACGAGTTTCTACCGTATGGGCCGGCTCATCGCCCGCGAGGAAGATGGCCGTCCACGGACCGAACTCCTTGGCCACCTTGAGCCCTTCCTCGACCGCCTCGCCGCCGTTGCCACCGCCGCCGTGCGTCCGGATGCCGCCGAGCCAGGCCAGCAAGGCCTTGGAATCGCTCGTGCATTCGGAGTGTTCCGTGAGCGGCCGGTCGCCGTAGTCGCGGTAGACGATGATCATCACCTCGACCTCGCCGCCGTCTGCCATTGCCTGAAGCAGGATCGCTGCGATGTGACGCTTGGCCTGCTCGATGAGTTGCGCCATGCTGCTGGTCGCGTCGAGAACGATGCAGTAGCGACGCTTCCTCTTGACCACCCGCTTCTCGTCGACACGCCGCGGCTCCTGCGCGACCATCGCGTACTTGTCCCGCCTCGGAGCGGCGAGGCCGGTTCCGGGCGCCGGACGATTGAGCGCCGTCGTGCCCGGACCCGAGCGCACGAGCTCGGTTCCCGTGGGCTTCTTCTTGCCGCCAAACGGATCTTCCATGGTCACCTCCTTTACTTCGTTGTCGGTTTCTTGGGCTTGCCGGACGCGGCGTAACGATCAAGAACCTCACGCGCCGCACCCAGAGCCTTAAACTTCTCGGTCGCGACGGCCTTTTCCGTCGGATCGGTGAAACGGTCGGGATGACACTCCAAGGCCAGTTTACGATAAATCTTCTTGATCTCGTTCGCGATCGGCTCGGCGGTTTCACCAAAACCGAACACCAAAGCCGCATCACTCCACTCCTTCCAAGCCACTTCCGCGCTGGTATCCACCAGCGGATCAAAAGCGCCACCATCGTGGTTAGCCTTGATCTCGTCGATGAACGTCATGAGATCATCCAGAATCAGCTGAAGCTCTTGGAGAAGATTGGGAATGGAAGCATTGACATCGGTCTTGAGCTGCTCCTCCATTCCTTCCTTCATGGCAACGATCCCGTCCTTCACGGGAGCGTTCGTTGTACCCCAATCGTTGTTCGGCCAGAAGTTGAGCATCCAGCCGATCTCCGCATCGAGATGAGCGATCACCGCGTCGAACTGGGACTGGAAATCCCTGAACCCCTGCTCGTACCGAAGAGCCTTTTCGGCTTCGTCCTTCGTCGCGTTCCCCAGATTGGCGAGGAGACGTCGCAGGTTCTTGATGAATCCCTCGTAATGCGGAAAGACGATGAAACTCCCGAGAGTCGCGGCGTTACGCACGAGCGTGATGATGCTGCGCGCAATGTCGATCAGTTCTTCGGCGACATCATGCTGGTGATTCTTGAGCGCCTCGAGGATGCGTTCACGACCGCTTGCTTCGAGCTCGGGCCGCAACTGTGACAGCTCAATCAGCAAACCAACCACCTGATGCAGACGATTGACTTCGTTCCGCTCCAGATCACCCAGTCGTCCGATGTGCAGACCGAACTCCTGGCAGAATTCCACCCAGGCGTCGGTCGGATCCGGCTTGCGAGCCAGAATGACCAGATACTCGCCCGGGATATACTTGAGTCCGAACAGGTTGAAGATGGCGTGTATCGCCGCCTCCTGAACCGCCATCAATGCCGGATGAACCGACGGATTGAAGCTTCCAGCGAAGCCTGTCGGCGCCAAGCACAAACCGCCAGCTGCCGCAGGCAACACCTCTACCGGATCCACCACCGGGGAACGACGACGGAGTCTCTGTCCCAACCGGTACGCCAACGAGAAAGGCGGGATCCGTAGAAGATAATTGTCCAACCACTGCAGGAACTTGACAAATCCTTTCATGATTGACCCCTTCTCCCACTAGCGGGTTGAGAAACTGTTGAACAACCTTGTTTTGTTTGATCAAATATCAAAGTGCGTCGCCACACTTTGGCATCTATATACCAAAATATGTGACGCGTAAATTTATCATGAAACGGCGCTTTTGTCAATGTCACTGCGTTCTCCATTTTGGAGAGCCAAAATTGATGCGCCCCGCTCCTGCAAATAGGCTAATCTTGATAATTGAAAATTGAGATATTCCAAACTCACCGAATATTCGGGAAAGGATTCTTCACGTGACATAAAAAACTTTCTTTCCTGTTGTAATTCAGATGATTTGGTTTCCAGCACCCGCATTCCAAGCGCGATTCTTTCTTTGACCTCTGTGAGGTCTCCCCAAAGCACCTGAATTTCTTTCGTTTTTTCCGTGGTGGGTTGCGCGGCTTGCTCATCTGAAAGCCGATAGAGTCTTTCGGCTAAAACAGCGTACCGTGTCATGGCATTGTCTAAAAATTCCATTTCAGGATCAGGCGCGGCAACATCGGTTAATTTTATTTCTTGCTTCACACCCTCTTTGTCCCAATGATAGGGATGCCATGCGACAGACTGATCCTTCTTGGCGGATGCCGCTTCTCCAGTGATTTGAGGCGCGGGCACTTGACGGGAATCAATATTCGGTCTCCCAAAACTTTCCATGGGCATAGATAAAATCAAACACGTTTTTTTATTTCTTCCGCCATGGCGGACAATGCTCGAAGTTGAGCCGATGATTCTGCTCTTTGACGGTCATAAAAAACTTCACTCGATGGGTCGGCTCCTATCAAATCCTGTATACGCTTGAGCTCGGCCGATACCAAAGACATTTTCCGCGAGAGCAAATCTTCGAACGCGCTCGAAGGCCGTTTTCCTTCCTGAAATATTTGCAAACCTTTCCCAATTTCCCGCGCGTTCATTTGCGCCGCTTCCGCGTATTGTTTTGCTTGTATAAATTCGCTCATGTGATGAGGCATGCGCTCGTCCCGATCACCCGGTTGGCGTCCTTCAAACATCGTAGACGATCCCGGGTCATCTATGTAGCCTTGCATATATTCCCTCGCTCTCAACTGCCCCTGCTCTTCATCAAGCTGTGTTTGCATAAACTCGGCCATGATCTTCTCGCCGGAAAATTTCGGGATGCGTGGTTTTGCGTCCGGATCAACCATCATAGCAAAACCCTTAACCGGATCGCGAGTAAGATCAACAATGTTACCTTGCTTATCACGCCGACCGAATATTCTTTGATCGCCTCTTTTTTTTGGCGATGACCTGCTTGGTTCTGGCATTTCATGGTTCATATTTTTTCTATTATCACACATTTTTATCGTTTTGTGAGCTAATAGACATTTCGTGTTGGTGATTTAGTTGTTTTTCTTGTAGATGTAGCTCCGTTCTGAAATAATTAGGGAATATG
>JAUSEV010000029.1 GCA_030649995.1 Candidatus Uhrbacteria bacterium | reverse complement strand
GGTCCACAAATTGAAACTTCTCCGTCCGAAAGGGCAAAATTGGCGCGCGCCTGCGGCGCGATAGTGTGTGTGGAAAGAAAATCCGACTTGCTCTGCTTCACGAAAAGAGAGGGCGGGCCAAATGAAATCGAAATAGTCTTGTCGGTAAGCGCGGGGTTCGTTCCGAAGGAACGGGCAAAGTCGCGTATTTCCGCGTACTTTGCACTGGTTGCCAGAAACCCCGCGCGTTTTGAATCCAAAACCCACTTCCGCAGGGGTTCAATCCAATTCTTTCTGTCGTCTCGGGCAGATGACAATTTGTCTTGAAGCGAGAGTTTTAGACGCATGAGCGCGTCCTTTTTCGTCAGATACATGTCGCGCTCAATATCGTGGTTCAAGTGCAAGTCCACCAATGCGTCCATTTTCGCTTCAAGTCCTTTCATTTCGTCTTTCATCTGCAAGAGACGAGTTCCCGAAGCGTGGGATGCCACTTTTTCCATTTTTTCGGTTTCCGTCAGCATAAAGTCAGCCCACGCTTCGGGAAGCGACACTGATTGAAGCTGTTCCTTGACTTGGAGAGCGAGCGCTTCCTCCTGCACATATTTCTGTGAACAAACGCCCTTCTTTTTCGTGCAGTGATAGTAGCGATACCGCCCGCCCATCTTTCCGGTACACCACTGCGCCGTAATCATGCTCTGGCACTCGCCACAACGAAAAAGACCCGTGAACGGAAAATTGTGCGACTTCCGGCTGTTCCTCGGTCGCGATCGCTCGGAAAGTTTTTTCTGCACAGCTTCAAACAGTGTCGGAGAAAGAATTGGCGCAAAGCTTCCGGGAAAATATTCGCCGTGATGCAAAGTGAATCCCAAGTACGCACGGTTCGTCAGTATCCTTTTCACGGAAGCTTTGCCAAGTGGCGTTCCGGCCCTCGTAACGATGCCGTGTTCCGCCAAAAACTTCTGCATAGAAATGAGGGTATGTGAGCCTTTAGCGTACTCCTCAAACGCGCGAACGATGATTTTCGCTTTAACCACGTCCGGCTCAATGTTGCGCGTTTTGGGATTGTTCACATACCCGAATGGGGCTTTCGTAAGCCACTCGCCTCTGCGGAGTTTTTGGCGCATACCACGCTCTACGTTTTGTTTGAGGTTATCCGAGTAGTATTTGCTCTGGCCGAACGCCACTTGAAGCATAAAGA
>JAUSEV010000027.1 GCA_030649995.1 Candidatus Uhrbacteria bacterium | reverse complement strand
TCTCGGATTTGCTTTGCCAAATAATTGTATGAGCATGAACAACAACAAATTTTTTCTCTACGCCCGCAAGTCCACCGATGTTGAGGACAAGCAGGTTTTAAGTATTGAAGCGCAGATCACAGAATTGCGCGCCTTTGCCAAGCAAGAGGGTTTGCATATCGCCGAGGAGTTGATTGAAAAGCGGTCTGCCAAAGTTACCGGTCGTCCGATTTTTAACAAAATGATAGAGCGTATAGAACACGGCGATGCAAACGGAATTCTTGCTTGGCATCCGGACAGATTGGCGCGCAATTCTGTTGATGGTGGAAAGATTATCTACCTGCTTGATGGTGGTGGACTTGCGGATCTCAAATTTCCGCAATTCTGGTGCGAAAATACCTCGCAAGGAAAGTTCATGCTCAATATCGCTTTCGGGCAAAGCAAATACTATGTGGATTCGCTTGCCGAGAATACTAAACGAGGATTGCGCCAAAAAGTGAGGCGCGGAGAATATCCAGGCCTTGCGCCGGTGGGATATATCAACGATGTGCGGACGAAAACTGTCGTCGTTGATAAAAAACGGAGTGTGATTATTCGCAAGGCCTTTACGCTCTACGCAAAAAATAGTTCGCGCCTCGAAGACATCTCAAACTTTTTGGCGCAATCCGGTATCCATTCTCGGAACGGCAAGCGACTCCACCGAGACAGAATTACTTTTATCCTTTCCAATCCGTTCTATTACGGACACTTTCGCTATGCTGGCGAAATTCACGAAGGCAAGCACCAGCCAGTCGTCTCAAAGAAAATTTTTGATAAGGCGCAGGAAATACTCAAACAGCGAGGCAGACCGCACCACAAGCAGAAAAATGAGCCACAAGCGTTTTGCGGACTGCTTTCCTGCGCCTCATGCGGAATGATGATAACTGGCGAATACAAGGTTAAAACGCAAAAGAACGGCAATGTTCATGAGTATGTCTATTACCACTGCACCAAGAAATCAAAGCTCAAGTGTCCCGAACCTTGTATTCGCCAAGAGGAACTGGATCGGCAGTTATCATCTCTCATTCAAAAATTTTCTTTGAGACCGGATTGGGCGGAACAATTACTAGAAATGTTGGAAAAAGAAAAAACAGAATCCGCCCAATCCTCAATCGCTTTTGTTCAGGAAGCCGGAGACAGAATCCGCGCCATACAAACTAAGCTCCAGCGACTTCTCGATGGATATTTGGAACAGGATATTGAGCGCGAAATCTACCGCACCGAAAAAGCAAAACTCCTTTCCGAAAAGAAGTCGCTGGAAGAACAAATGGCGCGGATTGAACAAAAGCGGACTGGCTGGCTCGAACCGATGACGGAATGGATAAAAGAGGCAGGAAACTTGCCTAAAATCGCACGGGAGAGTAACCTTTTTGCGAAAAAGATTACTGCCAAAGAAATCTTTGGCTCGAACCTCGTCTTGGCGGGCAGAGAGGCGCGCGTCAGCGCGCCGAAAAGCATTGAATTCCCCCCACAAAATCAGTGGACGGCGCTTTGCGCCGCCAACCAAAA
>JAUSEV010000014.1 GCA_030649995.1 Candidatus Uhrbacteria bacterium | reverse complement strand
GGCGCTTTCATTGTGAGTACAAGATCCGAGAACGTATTCACCGCAGCGTTCTGATCTGCGATTACTAGCGATTCCAGCTTCATGGAGGCAAGTTGCAGCCTCCAATCCGAACTGAGGACGGCTTTGATGGGATTGGCTCCACCTTGCGGTTTGGCGACCCATTGTACCGTCCATTGTACCACGTGTGTAGCCCAGGGTATCAGAGGGCCACGCTGATTTGACGTCATCCCCACCTTCCTCCCAGCCCGAAACGCACACCATGTGCGTTTCTAGTTTAAAGTTCATCAAGTTCGTCAAGTTATAAAGTTTTTTGAATTTTACTTTATAAACTTTAAGAACTTTTAACTTTCCACTTGAAACGCATCTTATGCGTTTTGGGCTGGGCAGTCTCGCGTGACACTTATAACACGCAATAGGGGTTGCGCTCGTTTCCCAACTTAATGGAACTCCCCACGGAACGAGCTGACGACAACCGTGCAGCACCTGTCCGGCACCCTCGAAGGCTCCCGCCTTTCGGCGGGTGTGCAGCCGGATTTCTAACCCTGGTGAGGTTCTTCGCTTACTGTCGAATTAAACCACATGGTCCACCGCTTGTGCGGATCCCCGTCTATTTCTTTGAGTTTTAATCTTGCGATCGTACTTCCCAGGCGACAGACTTAACGCGTTAGCTACGCCACCGAGAGGGTCGATGCTCCCGATAGCTAGTCTGCATCGTTTAGGGCGTGGACTACAAGGGTATCTAATCCTTTTTGATCCCCACGCTTTCGCAATTGACCGTCAGCAGAGCCCTAGCAAGCTGCCTTCGCTTTTGGTATTCCGTGCGATATCAACGGATTTCACCCCTACACCGCACGTTCTGCTTGCCTCTGACTCGCTCTAGTTCTAAGGAGCTTGCGCTCCTTGACGTTTCCGATGCGGCCTCACCGTTAAGCAGTGAGATTTAACACCGGACTATCAAAACCGGCTGCTCGCGCTTTACGCCCAGTAATTCCGGATAACGCTTGGGGCCTTCGTATTACCGCTCCTGCTGGC
>JAUSEV010000012.1 GCA_030649995.1 Candidatus Uhrbacteria bacterium | reverse complement strand
TAAAATAAGATAAGCGGAAAGAATGATGACTAATCCTAAAATGGCGTCGAAAATGTATTTTTTTCCTCTCTTTACATCGCTCACAGCTGAACCGACCATGTATAGAAATCCACCGTACATCACCACGATGATGGCCACGATCACACTCACGCCGATCAAATAGCGGTAAGCGGCGCTGATATATTGCGCGAGAAAAGGGATGATGAGGAAACCGCCTTCCACCTGCCGCACGTCAGAAAAATCCAGCCCGGGAATTTTTACACCCAGTTCCGGTTTGGTCAGAGGTGGCAGAGGAGTTTTTTGACTTGAAATCGAGCTGCCGGAACTTTGATCATCCGCCTCTTGCTTGTCCGCGGCTTTGAGGGCATTGATAAGTTCGGTCGGGGCAAGTGGAGAACCGCCGCACACGCCACCTTGGGCGATGGTGCGGCATTGCGTGGGAGTCAAAGCGGCGGAACAGTTAAAACCGACGAAGAGCGATTCGTTGCCTTTTTGCACATTGGCGAGCGACTGGCTTTTGAGTTGCGCTCCATTGCAGTCTTGAACATCAGAAAGGTTTACGCAAAAATTTTCCGCGTCTCTTTGACACTTACAGCACGTTTCCGCGGCGAGGGTTGTTTGGGGAAAAACAAGAAAACAAAAAAACAAAAAAACAAGAAAACTGGAAGATACTAATGTTTTGTCATTGCGAGGAGGAGTCCGCGACGACGAAGCAATCTCCTCGTAGCTCTGGGAGATTGCCGCGCTTCGTATGACTTCGCTCGCAATGACAGATCGTTGATTGCTTTTTCGATTCTCTTTTTTCATATCAGCTATTCGGCTTTAGCTCCTTAAAAGCGCGTTCACCGGTAACTTTGGGACAGGTTTGATCATTTTTTGCCCCGGCCGGATACAAAGATGTTACGCCATAACCGGCGAGAAGATCAACCGCTTTTTGCGAGTAATTCCACTTTCGTTCGGCTCGCGCGATGGGATCGTATTTTCCGCCTTCGGCCAACGTTGCTTTGTAGTCTGCGTGGGTATCCACATATTTTTTTACTTGCTCAAGCTGTTGGTCTTTTTTGCACGCCTTGGCGCTTAACATAAATCGCATCACTCCCGGGCCAAGATTGTGACCGGCGTACAGAAGAAATACCGTATCCTCGACCGTAAGATTTTGGCTTCCGCAAGCTTGTTGAATTTGAAGTAAAGATTTGTTGATGCGGAAGGAACCGGCAGCGGTGCTGGTTTCCGGATCATCATTTGGTTGTTCGACGGTTCCGCAATTCAGATTCAGAGAGTTTGGGTAACTTTTGGTGTTTTCTTGGCAGCCTCCGGCTTCAAACTGGAATAAACCGACATAGCAGTTAAATTTGCTTTTATCTTTTTTATGGATGCCACATTGGCAGGGCTTTGGTCCACCACAAGTGAATGGGGGATGAAGACGAAGCCCGCTTTCAATGGAAGATACGGCTTTCAACAAACGCCAATCATAGTTGTAACAACTGGCATAGGCTTGCAACAGCTTATCCACTTCCGTGGTTGCGCCCGGAGCCGGACCGCCGCCAGGCTGTTCTTCTGTGGTTTTGTCATAGTCATCAAAATCATCGGCCGCTTCCGGAATGATCACTCCGCGAAGTTCCGTCAATCGTGGATTCACGGTTTGTAAAATAAGATAAGCGGAAAGAATGATGACTAATCCTAAAATGGCGTCGAAAATGTATTTTTTTCCTCTCTTTACATCGCTCACAGCTGAACCGACCATGTATAGAAATCCACCGTACATCACCACG
>JAUSEV010000011.1 GCA_030649995.1 Candidatus Uhrbacteria bacterium | reverse complement strand
GAAATTACCGCCTCTATGCACGAAGCCTCGAGCCGATCACCCTTGGCGACAGAGGTTTCATGCGGATGCCTTAAAAGTGACCTCTTAAAAGGGACATTCTAACTTCCCTAGAAAGAGGACATTCTAACTTCTGTTTGACAGCCGAAGGGAAGAGAGTAGACTGCTAAAAACCATCAGGCTAAGGAGGTCTGACGTGGACACGCGAAACGAAGAAGGTCGAGCAGAGGCTTTTGAAGAGAACCAAATCAGGCTCGAGCAGTTCGCGCATCGCATCCTTCTGGCCGGACGCTCATTGCGCGAGATGGTGGTCGTGTGCATCGACGCGAATGCGGATTGCTGGAAATTTTTGGTGGAGATGCTCATGCCTGGACATGACTGGCAGTCCATTCGCGATCAGGGAGCGCATCCTTTCGCGAGGGGTTCTCAAGAACGGAAATTCGTGTATGAAGTCCTGATAAGGACCTGTCCCGATGTCGCTTTCGCCATCAAGAATCCTCCACCTGCCGGACTGACCTACGCGGTGATTTTCGGGGAAAACGGCGTCTCCATCTATCCCGTAGAACCCCGACCAGAACCGAGCTAATTCCATCGCACCTCAACTCACCACTGCACCCCAGCTTCTCGGTCGGGGTGTTTTTTATTTTTGGTTCACAGGAAAACGCAAAACACACTGCGGTTACAGCGTGTCTGGCCCGAGCCCCGTAAAGCTCGACATAGCAGCCTCTCACGCCACGGGGCACGTAAAAGTTCTCGCTTTCGTGATCGTGGCGTGCCACGTGAGCCTTAACGAAAAAACCCTGCTAACAAGCAAGGCTTTTACGTGGTTGCGGGGGCCGGATTTGAACCGGCGACCTCCAGGTTATGGGCCTGGCGAGCTGCCGCTGCTCTACCCCGCGATATTAATTTGTGTTTGCTGATGATAGAGCGATTCATCATTCCTGTCAAATGGCTTGACGATTCATGATTCATAATTCATGATTCATCCCACTCGGGCGGATGGCGGAACTGGCAGACGCACAGGACTCAAAATCCTGCGACCGAAAGGTCATGAGGGTTCGACCCCCTCTCTGCCCACCAAAAATTTCTCCTTCGGGAGGAATTTTTGTTATACTGTATTGGTCCATGAATCTTTTTTTTGAATTGAGTCTTGTTTTAGTGGTGGCGACCATGGTGGCTTTTGTGATGCAACGTTTGCGTCAGTCGCTTCTCATCGGTCATATCCTGACGGGAATCATTGTCGGGCCACTGCTCCTCAACGTCCTTCGCACGCGCGAAGTTTTGGATATTTTTTCGCAGTTGGGAATTACGGCGTTGTTATTTTTGGTCGGTCTCAATTTACGTCCGAGCGTGTTGCGCGAGGTTGGAAAAGCGTCCGTTGTCGTTGGTTTGGGTCAGGTGGCGCTTTCGGTTCTTTTGGCGTTTCCTTTGGCGCAATGGCTTGGTTTTTCTTGGATGGCCTCGTTGTATCTTGCCTTCGCCTTTAGTTTTAGCAGCACGATTTTGGTTTTGAAACTTTTGTCCGATAAGCGTGACTTGGAAAAGTTGCATGGGAAAATTTCCGTTGGGGTGCTTCTCATGCAAGACGTGGTGGCGCTTTTCGTTCTCGCGATCATCTCGACCCTTCAAGCGGGAGGATTTCAGACCATAGATCATCTCACGCTCGCTTTTACGAACGCCTGTTTATTGCTGGCCGTGGCGTTTATCATTGCGCGATTTTTTCTCCCGTCCATGGTACGGCTGTTCGCGGCTTCGCAGGAATTTTTGTTTTTGTTTGCCATCGCTTGGGGGGTGGGGATGGCGAGTTTTTCGGCCATTCTCGGATTCGCGCCGGAGATCGGCGGTCTTTTGGCGGGTATCGCCCTGGCTTCTTCTCCCTATCACTACGAGATCAACGCCAAGATCAAACTCCTGCGAGATTTTTTTCTGGTGTTGTTTTTTGTTCTCTTGGGATCGTCATTAAGTTTTTATGGCCTGTCTCAATTTTGGCGCGAGATCGTCATTTTTTCCGCGTTCGTGGTCATCGGCAAATCCATCATTATTTTTTTGTTCATGAGCGCCTTGGGATACAACAAAAAAACAGGTTTTACGGTAGCCGTTTCTTTGGCGCAAGTGAGTGAGTTCTCCTTGTTGTTGGCGATTTTAGGCGTTCGGCTTGGACACCTGTCCATCAATGTTGTTTCCCTTTTAACCGTCATCGCTCTGATTTCCATGGCTCTTTCCAGCTATGCCGTGCGTTTTGCGGGACGTTTGTATGGATGGTTTTCGCCGGGGCTTTCGCTATTCGAAGCGCAAAAACCCATTCGAGAGATTTCTCGCAAGGAACGGTTTGAGGTCATTTTATTCGGGTGTCATCGCGTGGGTGAGGATTTTTTATCTTCGATTCGCAAGTCTCGTCAAAAATATTTGGTGGTGGATTTTGATCCGGCCGTGATCGCTCAATTGCACCGTCAGGGCGTGCCGTGTCGGTACGGTGACGCGGAAGACAATGAGTTTTTAGACGAGTTGAATTTGAAACAGGCAAAGATGATTATTTCCACCTTGCCGGATTTTGAAGCAAACGCGTTTCTTTTGACCAAGGCGCGTAAAGCGAATCCGACGGTCGTCGCGATCTTGATCGCGCACAACGTTTCCGAGGCGATGTTGTTGTATCGAGCCGGTGCCGCCTATGTGGTGATGCCGCACTTTTTAGGGGGAAACTATGCCTCGTTGCTCGTCGAAAAATTTGGCGCCAACGCCGTAAAATTCAGCGCAGAACGCAAAAGACATCTTGAACATCTGCGTAAAAAACTCCCTCTTGCTCGTCATGCGGGGAGCGTGTAGGATGAAGCAAGAATGGCAAGAATCATTTCGATCGTGAATCAAAAAGGCGGCGTGGGAAAAACCACGACCGCCATTAATTTGGGAGCGTATCTCGCCGAGATGGGAAAATTTGTTTTGATTATAGATTTGGATCCGCAAGCCAATGCCACTTCCGGTATCGGGATCGATTATCGCGGCTTGGAACGCGGAGTGTATGAAGCGATTTTGGGAACCGTCGCCATGCGTGAGGTCGTGCAGGGGACGGCGCACGAAGGGTTGCACATTGTTCCGGCTACGACCGCGCTTGCCGGCTTAAACATTGAGCTCGTGGAGATGGAAAAACGTGAATTTAAGTTGCGCGACGCTTTACTCGAAATCCGCAGCGACTATGATTTTATTTTGATCGATTGCCCGCCGACGCTCGGACTCATTACCTTAAATGGCATTGTGGCCGGAGATGAAATTCTCATTCCGGTACAGGCGGAATATTACGCATTGGAAGGGTTGGGGCAGTTGCTCGAAACGGTGCAGCTCGTCAAGGAACGCATTCGACCGGAAATTGACGTGTTGGGAGCGGTCATCACTATGTATGACGGCCGCACAAAATTGTCCGATGACGTGTTGCAAGAGTTGTACAAATATTTTCCAAATAATATTTTCCGTTCCGTTATTCCGCGTAACGTCCGCTTGGCCGAGGCGCCGTCTTTTGGCCGCAGCATTTCCCATTTTGACAACACCTCGAAGGGCGCAAAAGCCTACGAACGGTTGGCTCGAGAAGTTCTCGATCGCGAGCTGGACGGCTTTCTCGTTCGCGTTGTTTAGATTTTACCCATGGCTATTTTACGTTCATCCGGTTTGGGACGAGGGTTGGGAGCCATCATCCCGCCAAGGCCGCTCTCATCGGTTCCGATGCCGGTTATTTCCCATTCATCATCGGATGGGCAGGCTTCGGAATCCGGCGAAACACGTATTTTGCAAGTTTCGTTAGAGGCGATAGAAAAAAATCCGCATCAGCCGCGCGTGCATTTTGACCACACGCAACTCGAGGATCTCATTTCCAGCATTCAGGAACACGGAGTGATTCAGCCGCTCATCGTGAGTCCTTTGTCCGGCGGACGGTATCAGCTCATCGCCGGTGAACGTCGTTTGCGCGCCGCAAGTATCGCCGGATTATCAACGGTTCCCGTGATTCTCCGTTCGGCGAGCGAACAGGAAAAATTGGAACTGGCCATCATCGAAAATGTCCAGCGTCAGGATTTGAATCCGCTCGAAGAAGCGCGCGCGTATGTTCGATTGATGGAAGAATTTGGACTCACGCAGGATGATGTTTCCAAAAAAATGGGGAAGAGCCGTCCGCAAGTGGCCAACACCGTGCGCTTGTTGCAGCTCCCATCGAATATTCAAGACGCGTTGATGCAAGGAAAAATTTCCACGTCCAATGCGCGCACGCTTTTATCGCTCCCCACGGATGCCGAACGCCAAAAACTGTTTCAAGCCATGCTCGCCGGAAATTTTACGGTGCGAGAAACCGAGGCGCGCGTGTATGGCAGGCGATCGCCATCAACAAAAGACGCGAACGTCGCCGCGGCAGAAAATCGTTTGCGCGAAAAGTATCACTGTCGCGTGCACATCAAACATCAACTGAACGGGACAGGAGAAATCAAACTCCAATTTTCTTCGGATGAAGAGTTTGCGGAGCTGATGAAAAAGATGATAGAGAGTAACTCATAAAGAACCCATTTTGTGATTAGGTTAGAATATGATTCAATCGAGTACTGTATCCAAAAAAGAAAACCAAGAAGACTATGAACTGTTATTACAGTTCAGGCCAACTCATCTGCATCTGTCCGCATGTGGATTTTATGTCGGTGCGATTTTATGCATTTCAAATGTTGGATCGCTGAGCCCAGCCGTATTTCTGATGCATCAAACGATAGAACTCTTTTTTAAGAGTATCAACGGTTTTTATGAGGATTATCTGGATGGTCATGATTTAATTAAACTACTGGATAGAATCAAGAAACACGATATTGCTCTATTTAATTCTTTGTTGTTGCATGAGCAGTTCATTAAGGAGCTAAATTCTCATGCATATATAAATTTTCGGTATGGTTTTTCAGCAAAAACAGATCATGAAAATATCGTGGCTAATAGTAAAATAGCAGTTCAAAATAGTCCTCAATCGTTCAATAAATTGATATTTTTGATCACTTCATATTTGATGTCCAACTTTCAACTCTCATCGGATATTATCTTTAGTCCGGCTCATTGGGCATTGGTGAAAAGTATGTTCCCTGTCGCAGAAAAACATCATGGAGATATGGTGATTGTGGAATTACATACACAGATAGGCTCTAGTTAACCTCTAATATAAAGCTATGAATTATCTCAAAAATCCTCTCGTGATTGTTGGAGCTATTGCCTTAATCATTCTTGCTATCCTTTTTTGGAATTACACAGAAACGATCAAAGAGAAAAACACTATTGAACGTGAAAAAATCGCATCCCAGGAGCGTATCAAGACGGTGGAACTCAAACAGGAACAAGAACAGATGGAAGCCAAATATCTACAGGAACAGAGAGTGGCAGAAACTAAACTTCAGGGGCAAGCATCTACTGAAAAACAAGCAGCGGCACAAAGGCTGAGGAATGAGCTTTTGAAGATTCAAGCGGGATTTATTGTTGCCTGTACATCAAAATATGAAACAGTGAGACAAGACCTGCTTTCAACACCATCAGCGATTATCATTCGAATGAAAGAGTTTGCCGATAAACGTTGTGAAGGTGGTGACTACTTCGATCCGAATAGTTATTGGTTTTGTGAGAATGGCAAACCTTATGGTCATGATGAGGAAAGCTATGTAAGTCGTTGCGTCAGCCGAAGAATGTTACAACTTTAACGTACTTACTGACATGGTAGAGTTATGTAGAATTCGTTTTTCCTCCGGCTTGTTGTGCGGAAATTCATTGGACGGTCCTCTTTCTAAGACCATGGAAGTAAGGGGAATCGCACCCCTGGGAACGTTGGTTGATAATCCACGTCCCGTACTACACTACCCCCAGGCAACACAATCATAGCATATCCACATGTTGAAATTTGACCCACAAAGGGAATTGTGTTATTATTTTTTCGTTGGTTGATAATCCACGCGTCTCGTACTGCATGGGATTCATGCCAAAACCCCTCTTCATCGAGGGGTTTTGTCTACTCATTTATAGCTCGCGTTCCACCTATTTTCCTCCCGGCAATATCCCTTTGATCCATGAGGCGATTTTTGAGCGGGCGTATTGGCGCACTTTGATTCTGGCGTGGCGGGTTTTTACAAACTTGATCCAATCCGGATTCGGCCCTTTGCGGGATTTATCAACCAAAATTTCCACCATGTCTCCATTTTTGAGCACCCGTTCGAGCGGTGCCACTTCTTCGTTCACTTTGGCGCCAATACAGCTGTTGCCGATTTCCGTGTGAATGGCATACGCCAGATCCACGCAGGTGCTGTCTTCCGGCAGATCAATCACATCGCCCTTGGGGGTAAAGATGAAAATGCGATCGTGGAACACGTCGATTTTTAAATCTTCCAAGGATTCCAAAAATTGTTTTTTATCCGCCAACTCTTGTTGAATATTAACGAGATCATGCACCCATTGCGGCGGTTGCGCGCCTTTTTTGGAGTGAAAGCGGATTTTTCCGTGTTCGTCATAAGCCCAGTGCGCGGCAATACCGAACTCATCTTCCGCGTGCATTTCGGCGGTGCGAATCTGAAATTCCACAATCTCTCCGTCTTCGCAAAAAACCGTCGTATGCAACGAGCGATAGCCGTTTGGTTTTGGTTGGGCGATGTAGTCTTTGATGCGTCCCTTGAGCGGCGTCCAGCGGCTATGGATGATTCCAAGAGCCGCATAACAGTCGGCCACGTCGCTCACGATCACGCGCAGAGCGATGAGATCGTAAATACGGGTAATGTTCCGCTCGTTTTTGATCAGTTTACGATACAGAGAGTACAGATGCTTGGCTCGTCCATGAACCGCCACCTGTTTAAGTCCGGCTTCCTGTAAACAGTCTTCCGTCAGCTTCATGAGTTTTTGGACATAGGCGTCCTTTTCGTCTCGAGTGGTTTTTGCGAGATTCATGGTCCACTCATATTCTTTTGGATAGACAAACTTAAACGCCGCGTCTTCCAAACGTCCCTTCATTTCTCCCATGCCAAGACGGTTGGCGATGGGAGCGAATATCTCGAGAGATTCCAAAGCGATTCTATACTGTTTTTTTGGCGGGATGGCATCCAGCGTTTCCAAGTTGTGCAACCGATCGGCAAATTTGATAAAAACCACGCGCACGTCTGCGGCCATGGCAAGAAACATTTTTCGCAGGTTTTCTATGTACCGCTCCATGCCGCGATATTTGATTTTTCCAAGTTTGGTGATGCCCGCGACCATGGAAGCAACGTCTTGGCCGAACGCTGTTTCTATTTCTTCGATGGTGCGCGTGGTGTCTTCCGGAACGTCATGCATAAGTCCGGCCATGAGAATGGACACGGGCAGGCGCATTTCGGCGAGCGTAAAGGCGGTGGCGAGTGGATGGATCACGTACGGCTCACCCGTTGCCCGTTTTTGCCCGGCATGGGCTGCATCAGCAAATTGGTAAGCTTTTTTGAGCTGCACCACGTCGGCTCCCGGATCATAACTCAACACCAGCTGACACAGGGTTTCGATCGTTTTTGGAGCGGAAGTGGTTTGCGACTGCATAAGGCTACGAAATTACGACAAGGCTACGAAAGTACGAATGGATCATACGAAAATACGAATACAGAAGAATGTCAGATCAGACATTAGCTTTCTTCATTGTTTGATGTATCATGCACCAGCGAAAAATGCAACCGTTTTTGACAAAAAATGATTTTTGTGATAATCTTTTTGTAAGATTTTTTCTTAAATTTTTTATTGAATATGGCTTCAAAAAACAAGCCGACAGAGAGGATGCCTGCCGCGAATCAAGAAGCATCAGGATCAAAATTGGAAGTGGTCAGAGAGGGCGCGGAAGCTTTATTGGAAAATGGAGACTTGGCGGGGGTACAGCGGGAGTTGGATAGGGCTGTGTTTGAGGCGGTACATGATGTTGATACGGTAAAAATAACGGATGATATGCTCAAAGGAGCGGAAGACGCGCCGTTGGCGCATCAGGCGGAAGTCTCGGCTCGCGAGGCCAGAGCCGGAATCGCCGCAGAACGAGCCGCCGTTGATAGCGTATTGGGCGAGTTTATAGGGGAGTCGCGAGGCGCTAAAGAGGTCGCAGACGCGGAAGCGGAGGCTTCTCGTCTCTTAAGAGAAAAGGGCGCGAAGCAGGACTCCGGGGAGATTGAGGGTGGCTATCGTTCGAGTCCGGAAAGGTCAAAACAAACCATGGAAGTAAATTGGGATGATCTCGCAAAGCCGCTTGATCGGCAGATCGAGAGGCTCACCGATGCCTATGCAAAGGCTAAGGAAAACGTGTTGAAAGAATCCACCGATCTTGAGCGACGCGCGGCGGAATTACGCGGCCGCGGGGAGCGTATGACGGTTGCGGATGAGGCGGAAGTACGTTTTCTTTATCACGCGCTGGCGGTGCACCAAAAATTGGCGTTTGATCGGGCGAGCGCGTTGCGCAAAGCGCTTCAGGTGACCACGGAACTTGACAGGCCTTCGTCATGGGATGACGTCGCGGAAGCCGAAGCCGCGCTTCAACGCATAGATCAAGATCTCGAAGGATCGGACGCGGCTTTTGCGGAGCGATCGCTGTATTGGTTTTGGGATGCTCAACAATCCGCTTGGCGGGATTTCCAAATAGCGGAAGAAGCCGAGAGAAGCGCCGAAGAGGCCGAAGAGGCGCGAGATCAAGCGCCTGTTGACGAAGCTGATCTTGAAGTGGCCCGATTGGTTCGTGCGCATGATATGGCAAAAGAATCGGCTGTGATGCTTGCCGACGACGTTCATCGTAAAGTCATGGAGCTTTCGGGATTATCTGTTGCCGGACAAGACAAGGCATTGGTTGATGCGGCCGTAAATTTTTTAGAGCATCGCGTAATGTCCTCCAACAAAATCGTTTTTGATTATGTGGAAAAAATGGTAAATGCCCTGCAAGAGATTGCCGCAAAAGAACAGCAAACCTATGGAAAAGTTTCGGCAGAGGTGACGGCTAAATTAGCGGAAATGGAATTGGAGCTCAAAGATGCCGATGCCGCTTTTGCGAATCAGTCGCTCGAACAGATCCACGACCAACAGATCGCGGCTTACGCAGAACTCAAACAACGGTATGCGGAACATCGTGGAGGAGGCGCGTGTTCCGCCGTGGAGGATCTCCTTCCGGTTGATTTGGTAAAAGAGGAACCGATTGCGTTGGACAAACCGAAAGTTGAAGCGGTTCACGCGCAGATGGCGGAAGAAGACGCGGAGGATGTTGAAAGAATGACGCGCGGTTTTGAATCCGTTCAAAAACATTTAAGGGTGTTGGAACAAGATATTTTTGATTTTGAACGTCGCCTCGGGCAGGTTCCGGAAGACGATTCTCGTCGAGCCTTGTATGCGGCTTATCTCGCGTATCAAACGGCGCGGCAACAGGTGTTGATAAAGCGCGCGCTGGAATATGGAAACGTGATTGTGGAAGATCTCTCAAATCTTGCGTGGGAACAAGCGCGTCTTCCCGAAGGCGTTTCGCCCGCGATCGAGGATCGCTTATCAAAATCTCTTTATGATTTGAATAATTTTAAGTTGGGATACGCGGAGGATCGCGTCAATGCGTTGGATCAAACATCCGTTGTGACGTTGCTCGAACAGGAGGAGGCGGCTCGTGCGAAATATCTGGAGTTGAAACAGGAGTTAGATATGACGGCCACGGCTCGCATGGATGCGGCTCCCGTAGATGCGACCGTCGCCGCCGCCGCGGTCGGTGGAGCTTCCGTAGAAAGAGCGAGGAGACGCGGAGCTGATGGAAGCGATGGAAGAGGTCCGACAGATTCAACGCCTCTGACTCGAGAAGAACTGGCTGCTGCGGGAGGAGTGGGTGATCGAGCGGCTTATGCCGTACACAAGGCAGCGGAAGCTATGGGGAAAAAAGCGACTTCTGTCCTTGGAAAAATCAAGGCCGGTGGTTGGTTTGGCATCAAAGCGATCGGTTTGGTGGCTTTGTGGGGAGTCTATCGTTTAGCAAAACTCGGTTTGGATGTTTCTGACGGTGTTTTAACTAAGATTTCCGATGTCATTCGGGGTAAATCGAGCGGAGGAGGCAAGGGTGGCGCGGTGGAAAAACAACATGCCGAGCCTAAGCCGGCACCTAAACCAAAAGCCGAGGCCGGTCATGGAGGAGGTGGACATGGCGGCGGTGGACATCATTAAAATTGCGACGAAAAAAATACAGGAAAAGTTTGTATAACAAGCGATTTTATGTAGTTTTCAGTCAAATATGTCGTATATAAACGAGTTCTGCAAAATCCTTCGCTTCGCTCCAGATCTTGCAGAACGGGCGGCGGTTCCCGTTGTTCTCCAATGCCCTCCGCTTCGCTCCGGACATCGCAGAACAACGGATATCCAAAATTTCCTTCCGCCAACCCTTCGGGATTGGCTCCATGAAACTTCGGATATCCGCCGCCCATTGTACGAAATTGCATTATTTTCTATAATCGTAACAAGTCTATTTAATTCTTAATACAAATTCTATGAATCAAGCATGGAAAACAGTTGTTGCTGTCATTGTCACAGCAGTCGTTGTAGGCGGAGGAGTTTATTATTGGCAACAAAATAAACCCCCACTTTCTAACTCTCCTGTATCATCAAGGCCAGTCTCGCAAGACTCGGTTTTATATCAAGATAATGAAAATAAATTCAAGTTTGTCACAAAGCAATCTTGCGAAAAATATTTAAGGGTAACAAAATCAGGACAAGGTGCAGAAGCCAGCTATACTGTAACTTTGCCATTAGCCAAGCAGTGGAGTGGTGACTTCATGTATTTTGGTGTTATGTCTCAAGGTAAATATGATGGAATTTCGGATGAAGAATTTGGAGGTAAGCCAAATATTGTCATGGCCTTAAATGGGGGGTTATTACTTACTGGTGGTACACCGCAAGATTGGCCTTCAGAAAGCGATCTTCCTGCTGGATGCAAGGTTGAAGCCCAGAAACTATAAAAAAATAATGCAAAATCGCACAACAGAGACTTTGCGGTTTCGTTCGCCTTCGGGCTCACTCTACCCAAGTTGGTGCGTGGTAAAGCGCTTCGCGCTAAATTATACCGCGCACTAACTTCGCAAAGTCTCGGACGTTAGGCGAAATAAAATTTTTACTTTTTTTGTTTTTTGTGACGGTGATTGGCGATGGGGGGGGGCGACGAGCGAGCGAATTGAGAGGATACTGGGTGTTTTTACCCATTGCGAAATGGGCGAAAAATTCTATCAAACTGGGGTAAAATTATTTGAATAATTCCAAAATTGTATCAGATTTTTGGCTAATACACTATAAAAAAGGCACCATTGACAATTAGTATACTCGTACGGTATACTACTCGCAAGTATACTAACCCAAGCACTATTCCCTATGCCTTTTATCAACCGTGAACAAGAACTAAAAGCGCTTAACGATAAATGGCAATCCAATATTGCCCAATTTTTTATTATTTATGGAAAACGACGCGTTGGCAAAACCGAGCTGATTAAACAGTTTATCGGGGGAAAACCGGCAATATATTTTTTGGCCGACAAGCGCACTACCGCGGATCAACTACGAGAGCTGGGCCAAATTGTTGGCAATTATTTTAAAGATGAAATTTTAATCAAAAATGGTTTTGGGGATTGGATAGAAGCATTCTCATATTTAAAAACAAAAACAATCATCAAGCCATTGATTTTGGCGATAGACGAATATCCATATTTAACGGAAAACGATAAGTCCACCAGCTCTCTTTTTCAAAAAGGCTGGGATGAGTATCTGAAGAATACCAAAATATTTTTGATACTGTCCGTATCAAGCATTGCTATGATGGAATAAGAAACAATGAAACAAAGGGAGCAGCTTTTTGGCCGCCGCACCGGTCAAATTTTAGTTGATCCATTAAATTTTTTTCAATCACGAAAATTTTTTCCGGAAAAGAATTTTTCTGATTTTTTAAATATTTATACCATCACCGGCGGAATGCCCGCGTATCTTAAACAGTTTGAGGGCGGCGGCGAAATGTCCGAAGAAATCAAAAAAAAGATTTTTAACAAGACCGCTTTTTTATACAACGAAGTGGAATTCACCCTAAAAGAAGAACTGCGAGAAACGAAAAATTATTTGGCGATTTTACGGGCGATTGCACTCGGTAAAAGAAAACTAAGTGAAATAGTTAACGAAGTGGGACTGGACAAAGCCACCGCGAACAAGTATCTGTCCGTGTTGATCAACTTGCGTCTGGTGGAGCGCGAAGTGCCGATAACCGAAGATAAACCCGACAAATCGCGCCGTGGTTTGTATAAAATTTCCGATAATTTTTTTGTTTTTTGGTTTCAATACATTTTTCCTTACAAAAGTTATTTAGAAATGGACAACGACGATTATGTGCTGGAAAAAATGTTTAGCGGTTTGAAATATAACGACAATGTGAATTCCGGTTTTAAAAGTATCACCGCGCAAGTGTACGAACGGATCGCGATTGAGCTCCTGATTACTTGGCAGGATAAAATTTTTGCGTTTGAACGAGTGGGTCGCTACTGGGATAGCGACCAAGAAATTGATGTAGTGGGATTTAGTTCGTCGGAAAAGAAAATAATTTTTGGCGAGTGCAAATGGTCGGAAAAACCGGTGGGTATAAATATTTACGAAGAGTTAAAAAAGAAAGCGGCCAAAGTGGATTGGAATAAAGACGACCGAAAAGAATATTATGTTTTATTCAGTAAGAGTGGATTTACTGAGGAAATGATAAAAATAGCGAAGAATGACGGTGTGTTTTTGGTGGAGAAGGATGTTTTGGTAGCTAAAGGTGCTTCACAAAGGAAATAAATTTTTGAACTTTTTATTTCTTTTTTGTTTTTTTATTGGTCTTTCGCGCCGCTAACAATTCAAGTGCTTGTTCCAGCGTAAGGTCATCCGGTTTCAAGTCTTTTGGCAACGTTGCGTTTGTTGCGCCGTGTTTAACGTACAAGCCGTACTTTCCCTGATGAAGAGTGATCATTTTTTTATCTTTTGGATGTTCGCCAAGCGTTTTGAGCGTGGCGGCTCCTCTTCGAGCTCCTTTCGGCATCGCCAATAATTCCAACGCGCGCGCGAGATCAACCGTCAGCACGTCATCCGGCGCTTTCAGCGATCGAAAATCGCCATCATGGACAACATACGGTCCAAACTTTCCCAAACCGGCGCGTACTTCTTTTGTCGTTTCCGGATGTGTGCCTAAAAGACGCGGCAGAGAGATCAAGACTGCGGCTTTTTGATGGTCAAGAGTGTTCAGAGGAATCTGTTTTGGCACGCTCACGCGTTTGGGTTTTATTTTTGATCCTTCCGGTTGATCCTCGCCCAATTGCAGGTAGGGTCCATAGCTTCCTGTTTTCAAAAAAATCGTTTTTCCCGTTGCCGGATCCTCGCCCAAAGACGTTGGACCTTGCTGCGCCTGATTCAAGATTTCCATCGCCACTTCTTGAGTAAAATCAGAAGGCGACACGTCTTCCGGAATGGAAGCTTTTGTCAGTTGTTGGCTTTTTGGATGGATGGCCTCGAAGTACGGACCGAATTTTCCCACGCGAATCGTTACATCATGAAGTTTTGGAATAACGACTTTACGCGCCTCTTCCGGATCAATGTTTTCGACCTCCGTTTTAATTTTATTTTCCAAACCTTGTTCACCGAGATAGAACGACCGAAGGTAGGGGAGGGATTCTTCCTTGCCTTCGGCGATGTTGTCCAAAGATTCTTCCATGGTTGAGGTGAATTTTACATCCACCAAATTTGGAAAGTGTCCTTCCATGACCTGCGTCACGGCGAGCGCGGTAAAGGTGGGAACGAGCGCGTTGCTCACTTTGCGCACATAGCCGCGATCAAGCAGGGTACTCACGATTGACGCGTAAGTGCTTGGGCGACCGATTCCTTCCTTTTCCATAAATTGAATCAAGCCGGCTTCGGTAAAGCGTCCGGGCGGTTTGGTGGTGTGGCCTTCCGCTTTGGTTTCTTCGCAGCGTGGCGTATCACCCGCCTTCAAGTCTGGCAATGGCCGCTCCATGTCTTCCAACGCTTGTTCGCTTTCATCCGCCGCGCTTTCGGCATAAGCGCGCAGAAAACCCGGAAAGAGGATGCGTATGCCGGTCGCGGAAAAGACGTGGCTCGCGACTTGCAGGCTTACGGAAATTTGTAATTGTTTGCTGTCCATCATTTGTGAAGCTAACGTGCGCATCCAGATCAATTCATACACGGCTCGTTCCGCTCCGGAGAGTCCGATTTCATCCGGCGAAGCAAACGTCAAGCTCGGTCGGATGGCTTCGTGCGCCTCTTGCGCGCCTTTGGATTTGTTCGCGTATTGTCGCGATGTTTCTGGAACATACTCTTTTCCAAAACGCTTGATCACAGACTGTCGAGCCGCGGCAATGGCATCTTGCGATAACGTCACGGAATCTGTACGCATGTAGGTGATGTGTCCCTGTTCGTACAACGATTGTGCCACACGCATCGCGTCTTTGGACGACAAACCTAACTTGCGATTGGCTTCTTGTTGCAACGTCGAAGTAATAAAAGGAGGGGAGGGACGACGAGTAAACGGTTTTTCCGTGACCTCGATCACTTTCCATGAGCCGGTTTCCGCTTCTTTTGCAATTTTTTCTGCGGCGCTTTTATCGAGCAAGATCAAATTTTTTCCACTTGAAAGTTTGCCGGTCTGTTCATCAAAATCTTTTCCTGTGGCAAGGCGTTTGCCGTTTGTTTCCACGAGCTTCGCTCCAAATTTTGATGCTTGATCTTTGTTGTTTGATGTTTCCAATGCGGCACTGACGTCCCAATAATCCGCTTTTACAAACAACATGCGCAAGCGTTCCCGATCAACAATCGCTTTTAAGGCCGCTGATTGCACGCGACCCGCGGACAATCCATAAGCGATTTTTTTCCACAACACCGGTGAAATCGTGTATCCCACCAAACGATCAAGAACGCGCCGCGTTTCTTGCGCGCGTACCAGTCGCTCGTCAAGTTCGCGAGGATGTTTAAGAGCTTCTTCGATCGCGTGTTTGGTGATTTCGTGGAACACCATGCGATGGACAGGAACTTTTGGCTTCAAAAGTTCCAACAGATGCCAGCTGATGCTCTCGCCCTCGCGATCTTCGTCAGTCGCCAGATACACGTCCTCGGCTGTTTTGAGCGCGGCCTTGAGTTCGCTCATGATTTTGGTTTTCTTTTTTGGTACCACATATAACGGCGTAAAATCATGTTCCACATCCACTCCTAAGTTTGCCCATTTCGCGTCCTTAAATGCCGCGGGGATCTCCGTTGAAGAATCAGGCAGATCGCGGACATGACCCATGGAGGCGATGACCGTGTAGTCAGACCCTAAAAATTTTCGAATGGTTTTGGCTTTGGTGGGAGATTCAACGATAACGAGATGCATAGAGGCTGGTATGCGTAATGAGTAATGCGTAATGAGTAGTGAAGACAAAAATACGAATAGATGGATGATGCCATGGGAGAATGAAAGATGTTATAGCATTATATTTCTGAAATTGGCAATGATTGACGATGAAACATCAATCCTCTTTGACAGTAAACCCGATGGTTGATGTGGGAGTTTCTTCCTCCGTTAACAATCTTCGGATGGCGTCGAAAACGACTTTGAACTGTTCATCGTATCGCTGTTCCAGCGCTTCCAATTTGAGTTTAAGCTCGCTGTTTTGAGCGATCATTTCCCGCAATTTTGTGAACGTGCGCATGATTTGGATATTCACGAGAATAGCGCATTCGTTGTTTAGGACGCTGGAGAGCATGGCCACGCCCTGTTCTGTAAATGCATAAGGAGCACGTCTAACACCAATCCTGTCTTTTTTGGAGATCACAAATTGTGATCTCCAATTTTTATCTCCCTTTTACCCACATTTGTCCCCCAATCGGTTTTGCCAGTCCTTTTAATTCCAGAAGAGCGAGTTTTCCGGAAATGGTGGCAGAGGTTGTTTCCATGAGTCGTCCTAATTCATCCACGTGTTGCGGTTCGGTGAGAAATGTCAAAATATGCTCTTCGATTGGATCAAGTGGCAACATCAGACGCGCTTGGGCCATGAGTTCCGGGCGATCGAGAGACAGAGCTTCCAACACATCCGCGCTACGCGTGCAGACTTTGGCGCCAAGCTTTAACAGTTGATTGGTGCCGCTCGAAGCTTCGCTCCAGATGGGACCGGGTACGGCCAACACCTCGCGGTTTTCTTCGAGCGCGAGCTTGGCTGTAATCATGGAGCCGCTTTCAGGTGTACCTTCAATGACCAGCGTCGCCGAAGAAAGGGAAGCGATCAGACGATTGCGCATGGGAAAATGTTCCTTGCGATTTTCCGCGCCGGGAGGAAATTCCGAGATCATGACGCCGCCGGCACTTAAAATTTGTTTGGCCAAAGGAAAATTTTCTCGCGGATAGATCGCGTCATCATCCACGCCGCCGCCGAGGATCGCCACCGTGTAACCGCCGGCTTCAAGAGTCGATCGATGAACCAGAGCGTCGATCCCCAACGCAAGACCGGAAACGATCAACAAGCCGCTGCGCGCGAGGTCTGGCACAAGCAGATCGACACAGCGTTTTCCATACTGCGTAAAACGACGCGTACCCACAATGGCGATAGCAGGGACATCGCGCAGCGTTCCGCGCACAAATAGAATTTCCGGCGGGTCGGACGAATGGCGAAAAGCCGAAGGAAATGTTGGATCGTCTTTGAATAATACGGAGATGCTGTCACGTTCCAGTCGTTCCACCAAGCTCGCCGGATCCACGGTCGCTCGCCAACTCACAAAGCGTTGCGCCACTTTTTCCGAAATACCAACGGAGGTCAGTTTTGATCCCGAAGCCAGCCACGCCGCTTGCGGATCTAGAAATGCAGCCCATAACTTGCGCAGCGTACGGCTGCCAAAGCCGGGGAACGAGCCTAAACATAAACGCGCGACCCGTTCTTCGGTCCATGACATAAATTCAGACATTAGACATTTGTCATTAGACATTAGGCCGAACGATGCCGGTTGATCTAATGAGCCCATTTATTAAGCGTCCGAGATCTTGGGATTCGAGAAAGAGAGTATCGAATTCTTTTTGGGAGATACATGAAAGATCCTTGGCAAGGTGCAAATGATTTTGAATTTCAAAAAGGGATCCGCGAGCTTGATAATAGAATTTGTTTTTATCCTTAAAGTGATACCTTCCGAATCCTTCGGCGATATTCGCACCGATTGAGCTTGCTGATCGTCGTGACTGATCCGTTAACCCGAAGCGTTCTTCTTTCGGAAAGAGTTTCGTCATTTTATAAATTTCAATAGTGAACCAATGAGCTCTCTTCCATGTTTCAAGATCCGTATATTTCTCAACTTTAGTCATAGTGAAAACAGCCCTTTGTGAGGTTAGCAATTTGAGCGAGGATTTTTTAAGACTAATGTCTAATGACTAATTACCAATGTCTGCCCCACCCCCCTACACCCCGTTCCATTTATTCATCGCTTTGTCAATCCCTAAAATAGTCCAATCTTTAATGGCGGAAATCGCGCTGTGGATTGTTTTTTTTACAATATCTTTTTCATCCACAGGGAATTTTTGAAGGACAAAGTCTTCTTTTGGTATGGAGGCTACGGGTCGGCCGATGCCGAGACGAAGGCGGGGGATGGTGGTCGTATCAAATATCTCCTGTATCGAAGCCACGCCATGATGCCCCGCATCCCCGGCTTTTTTGGTAAACGCCATCTCGCCCACGGCAAAATCCATGTCATCATGCACGATGAGCATGTCAGCGATATCGAGTTTGTAAAATTGTTTGAGCGCGAGGACGGCGCGTCCGGATTCGTTCATGAACGTGAGGGGATGCACAAACAGTACTTTTTCTCCGTCAACGATCGCTTCGGCGACTTCGGATTGGAATTTTTTATTTTCCGTAAATTTTTTTCCCGTCAAACCAACCACACTTAAGCAGTGCTCGACTGCATCCCATCCAATGTTGTGTCGGGTGTGTTCATACTTCTTTCCAGGATTTCCGAGACCAATGATGAGTTTCATACAGACATTAAAGCACAAGGTGTTTGAAAAAAAAAGACGCGCCGGTGATTCGGAGTGCGTCTGAGGAGAAAAGGATTCAGAACTTAAACCATGCTCCCTGGTAGAGTTCAATGGGATTAGAGCCGCGGTAGAAAAGCTTGGCGCCGTTTTCCCCTCCGAGGTGCGTTCTGCCGTTTTCCATCCGTAGCCACGCGCCTTCGCGTAGCGCGACAATCGGCGTCTCGTGTTCCTCGTGGAACTCCTTGAGGCGAACGTCCCGCGTCTCACCCATGTGTTGAGAAGAAGGATCCGGATCAATGTAGTACGGATTGATCTGGTAGGGAAAAACGTCGAGCGCGTTAAAGGTCTTGGGATACACGATCGGCATATCGTTTGTGGTCATGATCGTTGGGCAAGCCAGATTGGCTCCCGCAGAAGTCCCGATGTAGGGGATGCCTGCAAAAATTCGATTGCGTAGTTGGGACAAGACCACTTCTCCGCCAGGTTCCGTCTTCAGAAGTTCCATGAGAAGACGAAAGGTGTTTCCGCCTCCTACGAAAAATGCCTCCGCCGTTTCGATTCCCTCATTCATCCTGAAGATGACTTCGTCATCTCGCACCGAGACGAGTTTGATCCCCATGCGGAAAAACCGTTCGCGCGCGACGCTCGCATAACCCTCCCAATCCTGTAATGCGAACGGGAAGAACAGGATGTTCTTGATCGGTCCGAGGAACGCTTTAATCGCTTCCTCGCAGTGATCAAGATAACCTCCTCCATGCGGTTTCGAATTGCTGATGAGCAGAAGACGACGTTTCATGGCGGCTCCTTGTGTGGGTTGGAAGGTGCTGATCTTGATCAGTCAATCATTAACATGAATAATGATTTTTAGTCAAACTGATGGCCGATCAATCTAAGACTAATCATAAAAAAGTACCATCATCAATGGATAGCTATCGCTTATCATTGATGATATGATGTTTCTGGAAGGATTTTAATATTTTGATTCTTTATCATGATTTTAATTTTTTTTATTCTGTCCTTTTATGAGCAAAAAAATTTTAAGAGGCGAAGTAACAAGAGCGGTGTTGATGGGAATTGGACTGGTTGGTGTTTTGGGTGTCGCATTTGTTTGTCCAAATTTGTTACAGCTTGTTCCAATCGAGTTTCGTCGACGGTGTCGGTATCCACAAGTTTGGCAGGCCGTGAAGCGTCTTGATAAAAAAGGGTGGATTGTGGCGCGACAAACGGTTGGAGGATGGAAGATCACTCTTGCTAAACGTGGCTGGGCAGAATTTCGTGCGTATGAACTGGGTGAGAAAAAGCTTGGCAAGCCACGTCGTTGGGATCAAAAATGGCGTTTCCTTATTTTTGATATTCCGGAAAAACGAAGAGACGTTCGTGAACGAGTACGGAGATTTCTCCGGACGTTGGATTTTCAGCGCGTGCAAGACAGCGTGTGGGTCCATCCATACGAGTGTCGTGAAGTGTTGGATCTCTTAAGGACACGTTATGGTATTCGATTTGAGGCGTTGTACCTTTGTGTTGAGTCTCTTGAGAACGATGGCTGGCTGCGAAAACAATTCGGTTTGAAATAGCCATCATCTATAATAAGCTATCGCTTATTATAGAATGCATTTTAATTTCAAAAATCGTTTTTGTGTCACGAGTGTATCAAAATTTTGTGTCCAAATAAAAAAGAGCGCGCCGGTGTGAGCGTGGCGCGCTTGTGTCGAACAGGAAGTTACTCTTTCACAGTCAGGCTACCTAAGCGCTTCTTCGTCGAGTAATAGGCCTTGAAGGGACGGTAGCGGCCGAGGGAGGAATACCAGAGCTGTCCTTCGATATTCCAGCTTTCGCCGGAACCGTCCTCGACCTGTACGCCGTCGATCATGGCCGATCTCGTCGCGTGCCCATCATCCTCCAAGAGCATGAATATGACCGTTCGCGGCAAGTCGCTCGGCTCCGGATCGCGATCGAACAGCGCGAGCATCAAGTCGAACTTCGAGGGACCATTCATGATGCTGAACTGTGCCATACGGCACCTCCTCGTGAGATGGTTTCCTTGTATGGTGCGGAAACCGGACACCCTTACCCCGATGGATGTCGGGGTGTCCAAACCATACGGTTTGGACGGTCAGTATTTCAAAAATACTCTTTTTTGTCAATACCTTCTCCCTCCGTGTTTTTGGCGACGACGGGTTTGGTTGACGAGTCGGGGCTTTTCGTGGATTTTTCCGGCTACGGCTTCCATGCCGGGGCCGTGTTGATTTTTTTTGTGGCCAATTTTCCCCATGGGCAGATGCCGTATTTTTACGACGATCGGTGTGCCGATGAATCCGAATTTTTCGCGCAAACGCTTTTCAAAAAATTTGAGCCAGCTCGGATGCACATTGTCTTTTTCGCCGTGAACCGTCACGAGGAAGGTGGGCGGGGCGTGGCCGATTTGAGCTACATCATAAATGCGCGGGGATTTTGGCCCGTAACTCGCCAGAGGTTTTTTGCTTTTGATGCAGGCTTTGAGCACTCGATTGACCGCGTTGTAATCAATATGACGATGACGCTCATCTTGGACTTTTAACGCGAGATCGAGAATGGTCTTGGTGCGTTGCCGTTCGAGCGCGCTTACAAAAACGAGCGGTGCCCAGTTGAGAAAAGGAAACAACTGGCGAATACCCTCCTCAAATCTGTTGGTCGTCGTCGTGTGCTTGTTCTCTACCAGATCCCACTTGTTGGCCACCAAAATCAGTCCCTTGCTCGTTTCTTCGAGCACTCCCGCCAAGTGACGGTCTTGTGAGGTTGGATCTTGCGTGGCATCAAAAACCAAACATCCGACGTCTGACGCGGCCAGGGCTCGTTCGTTTTGCGCGATGCCGGCTTCCTCAAGTTTGGTTTTGATTTTGGCGCGATGACGCATCCCGGCCGTATCCACGAGCACGAGCTCTCGTTCTTTGTAGGTGAGTGTCGTGTCTTGGGGTTCGCGCGTGGTGTGAGGAACGGCAGATACGATCACCCGCTCTTCTCCTAAAATGGCGTTGACGAGCGAGGATTTTCCGACGTTCGGTCGGCCAATGAGCGCGATGCGCAGCGGTTGTGTTTGATGGAATGGAATCGCGGGATGGCCAAGCCGTTCCAGCTCTAACAGGATTTCGTCTAAAATATCGCCCACACCCAAACTGGTGGCTGCGCTCAATGAGCGAGGTTCTCCAAAATCCAAACGATAAAATTCGGGTTGATTGGCAAGAGACATCTGTCCGGCCTTGTCCGTTTTATTGGCCACGAGCCAAATGTGTTTGTTCCATGGTTTGATGCAACGCGCGAGCTCGCGATCTTGAGGCAAAATTCCGGCTTGAGCATCCACCACAAAAAGGACGATGTTCGCTTCTTGAATGGCTCTCTTGGCTTGATCGCGAATGCCCAAACCGATTTCGTCATCCGGAGTATCCATGCCGCCGGTATCCACCACGTCAAAAACTAAACCCTTCCAGAGTACAGGGCCGTAATTTCGGTCGCGCGTGGTGTGAGCTTCGGAACTCACGAGAGCCTGTCCGCTTTCGGTGAGGCGATTCCACAACAGGGATTTTCCAACATTGGTACGTCCAACGAGGGCGACGATGGGACGGGGGGAGGTGGGCATAGATTAGTCATTAGACATTAGTCATTAGTAATTAGTCTGGCCGAATGTCTAATGACTAATGTCTAATGACTTTTTTATTAATTTTGGCTGAATGACACACTAGCTTCTCCTAAAATGACGACAAAGTCAATGCCCGGGGTTGGAGGACGTTCTTGGGTGAACGTATTGGTGTAGAGAGGTTGCGGTAAGGAAGATCCGTTTAAGCTCGGCAGGTTTGCGTTTTGTACCAGATCCGCGCCCAACATTTTTCGCAAGTAAGCAAGCTCCGCGGATTTTTTATTTCCGGTAAGATCAAAAATCAGGCTTCGTTCGTAGCCACGATGGCGCGCATTCCCTAAAGCCACGATTTCATAACCGTTTTTTTCCAGTTTTGCGGCGATGTGAGAGGCAAAGCCCGTTCGCAGTGTGCCGTTTCGGATTTCAATTTTGACGGTTTCCATGTGTGGAGTTCGCAGGGAATTTGATTCTTGTTTCACAAATGGATTCTGTGCCAGTTCACGAATCTCCGACCAGTCCGGTTTTCGAGGGAATAACATGTAGGAGCCACCAACATTCGCGGAAATCAATTGGCCGTCAGGATCATCGCTCAAGACTTGAGTCACCACATGGTCAGAGGAAAATTGGCTCATGAGCGGAGCGAGCTTGAGAATGCCCCATGGGGTAAGATCGGTTTGTAAGTGATTGGCGATAACGGTATAGAGGGTGGAGAGTTTGCTCGGGTCAGTCAACGTACCAACGGACAACAATTTTTGGCGAACGGCGAGGATCACCATTTGTTGGCGCCGACTGCGCGCAAAATCCGATCCCTCACCGTTTGTTCCGTGGCGTGAGCGGACAAACGTAAGGGCTGTTGCACCATCCATGTGTAAGCGTCCTTTTTTGAAGGACACGGTGATGAGCGTTGTCGTGCTGTCCCCAAGAGGGAATTCCGGATCGGTAAAAGACCGTTCCACGTCCACGTCGATACCATCGATCGCGTCAATAAAAGCCGCAAAGCCGCGAAAATCGATTCGCGCTACATGATCGATACGAATGTCAAGCAGTTTGGCAAACGCCTCGGCGGTTCGTCTGGCGCCTTCGCCGGGGTGTGCCTGTTCGGCATACGCATGGACCGCGTTGATTTTTTCAAAACGTCCGCTGCCTAACGGATAGGCCAGATCGCGGGGGATGGAAAGGAGCGCGACTTTTTTCTTTTCCAAATCAAGCGAGGCGAGCAGAATCGTGTCCGTGAGCTCCGGTCCGTCGTGACCCGCTCCTCCGATGCCAAGCACGAGAATGTTGAGCCGATGGTCAGGGGTGTTTGTGAGTGCCTCACCGTCTCCGCCGCCAAAAACGCCATGACGAATATCGGATATCACGGGCCAGTCACCCATTTCTTGCAGAACGCTTCTGCCTTTGGCCGCGGCTTGATAGGAGGCGTGGGCTCCCAAAGCGGCAATGCCGGACACGCATAAAGCAAAAATCGCCGCCAGAATGACGGTGCGGCGGTGGAATGCGTCAGGATGGCTGTGCGTCAAAAAATTGACGGCCAAACGAGGATGTTTTCTAAACATGATGAAAATGATTGTAGCAATGCGAGAGAGTATGAGCAATGATGGGTGCGTTCCTTTGTGTCATTGCGAGGAGTCATACGACGAAGCAATCTCCCTGCAGCCATCGGAGATTGCCGCGCTTCGTCGAACTCCGCTCGCAATGACAGAAAGCTGATGTTTCTAGAGCTTGCTGTGGAGTCGTCCATTTTATGCTATTCTATTCTCATGCGAGGTCGCTTGCGTTTTTTGTGGAACAAGCTCACGAGAGAGTTTGGTTTTTTACCATGGTGTTTAGTCGTGGCGGTGGTTGGAAGTATCATCATTGGATTTGGCGCGCCGCAGGTCGCTCATGCAAGGGTTGATCGGGAAGATCAGAAGGATTATCAGGCGGCTCAGGCAAATGCACAGATAGATCAGAAAAAAGCCGAAGCAGTCAGGGAGGCCTGTTCGGTTTTAGAAAACCACCCAAATTTTAAGGACGCACAAGAGCAGTGCGTCACAGATACGTTCAAATCATGTTCGAGTAAGTCGGATCAGGATTTCACGATGTGCGTTCAAGAACATGTGGCGAGCGTACAGAAAATTTTGACCATCACTCCAAAAAGTGATGAAACATGCGCGAATGCCAGTTTTTTGTCCGGGATGAATTTTAAGTGCATGATTTTGGACACCATCCAGTATATTTTAGGAAAAATTGTGTGGGGATTAGGCAAAATTTTAACTTTCTTGATCGAAATCTTTTTGGGTTTCGCGCAGTACAATGGTTTTTCTAACGCACCGCCCGTGCTCCTGGGTTGGAAGTTGATTCGCGATCTGGTCAACATGTTTTTTATTGTGATTCTGCTTGTGTCCGCTTTTGCGACGATCATCGGATATGGAGGGGAGGACTTTCATGCCACGCGTGTGCTGCCAAAACTTTTGCTCATGGCCGTGCTCATCAATTTTTCCAAAACGCTCATTCAGCTTCTCATCGATTTTTCGCAGGTCGTGATGCTCACATTTGTCAACGCTTTTCAAACCACGGCGTCCGCTCAATTGGTTGATGCGTTCGGACTGACGATCATCACTCAAGAATCAAAAGCAGGGGGGATGGCGGATTTTATGAATTTCATCATCTCTTATTTATTGGGTATCGTGGTGCTTATTATTGCGATTGGGGTCATGGTGATTTTGATCGGTTTTATTATCGGACGCATTGTGGGCTTATGGATGGCTTTAATTTTTTCGCCGCTCGCTCTTTTTGCCACGGCTATCCCAAGTAAATTGCAAAAAGGAATGGGCAGTTTGACCACCGAATATTGGGGAAATTTAACCGGAATGTTGGTTGGCGGTCCGATTATCGCTTTTTATCTTTGGCTGACCATGGCGATTTTGCAAGGTGCTTCTGCAGGAGGGGAACAATTAAGTGAGAGTCTTAAACTGTATAATCCCACCGGGGCCGTGGATCAAAACGGATTTTTTACGCAACTTGGCCAGTCAGTATCAATCGCGAAATTTATTATCGCCATCACCTTACTTATGATGGCTATGAAGGAGGCGGTAAAATCAGCCAGCGCAATGGGAGGTGCTATGGGAGAATTTGCGTCTAAAGTTCAAGGATATACCAGAGGCGCCGTAGGCACAGCCCTCTCGCCGATTCGTTTTGGAGCGGCCTTGCCATTTTTGGCGGCACGCACGGGGTTGCGAGGAGTGAGAGCGGGAGCCATGGCTGTTGAACGGCGTGCGGATTTGGGTGGGAAGGTCGCAAAACTCATGCAGACACCTGTTACGCGGCGTGGACGATTTCCTGGTGTGATGGGATTGTTGCGCGCTCCACTAGCTGCAGCGGCGACGGCCGGAAAAGTACAAAGAGAAAAAGAAGCTGCGGACTTACTCAAACCGACCGCCGGGATGGAACATGCGCAGAAGCTGCAATTTGCCAATTCTTTGCCAACCGGTTTAACCTCTTCTCCGGCAGAACGCCAAGCGCATGCTTCGATCATGCAGGATCTGGCGTCTGACAAGAGCCAGTTGGGAGAAACCAAGAGATTGGCGAAACAGTATGAGGATGCGGGCATGCCAAAGGATGAAGCGACGTCTCGAGCCAGGGCAGAAGTGTCAGCCGCGAGCGGAGGGCATTTGGCGGTGGCAAAAGAGGCTTACAAAAAGTTAGATATGATGGATAAAGTAAAAGAGATTGATGACCAGATTGAAAAGAATCCTTTCCTGGAAAAAGATGATGCTAAGCGAGCCGCTCTGTTGAACAAGATTCGTTTGGATCCGGAAAAAACAAAAGCGCTTTCTGCAGACGCGGCATCACGTGGCAATGTGTTGATGGGTTTAGTGCCAGACAGTGCCATTCAGGCTACGCGAGATGCTTCCGGAAAGATCGTTGGTCCGGTGACGGGTTTTGATCGCGCTCAAGCAGACGCGTTTATGGCACAACACAAGGATACGCCGATCGGAAAAAATTTCGCCGCCATGATGAAGTTGGTTGGAGACACCACCGGAGGCGTTGCTTTGGGAGAGCTCGAGGCTTTGCTATTTCAAAAAGGTGCCAAAGGAGAGTCCTTGTCTTTTAACGCCAATGGGACACGAGCGTTTAGCGGAAAAGAAAATCTTGCGAATACGGCGATTCAGGATCACATTCTTGATCCTGCTGCGAATCATGGTCGAGATGCGGCAGGCGCTTTAACCGCCGATGCTGAAGACGCATTCATGGGAGGGTTGAATGCAGGGATGCCTTTCACTGATTTGGTGGAAAAGACGGGTACTATTGTTGAGAATAGAACCGATCCGGTGACCGGAGCCGTAACGCAAGTGAAGACCAGGGACACAGCTCTGGATGACCGTTTGAACGGGCACATGTTTGCGGCGATGAGCTCTGCGTCCGGAGTTGGGGCAGGTGATAAAGCGAGTTTAGATATCGCTCTTCGTGAGGTTCTACAAGTCGCTCCGCAGCTGGAAGATCAGGGGGTTGATTCTCAATTGCAGTTGCATATTATTGAAGGTATTGAGCGCGGAGGGGGAGCTCAAGTGATTGAGGAAAAATGGAAAGATGCGGACTACAATCAACGCAAGGCTTTTGAAAAGATTGTGAAGGTGGCGGTGGCAAGGGCAAATGATGTTGCGAAGAAACGTGCCAGTGGTGCTGCGACGGGTACTGCCTATGCAGCATCATCACAAGAACAAGCGGCAGAGCGTTTGGTGGCTGATATAAAGACAAAGATGCCGGAATATCGGATCAAACGGGGAGTCGGCGTATCAGATATTCCACAAGCTCCGCATGGGATGCATGAAATTTTGTATCGCACGCGTGACACGACCTGATGTATGGATCGCGATACTTGGTTAAAATATTATGAAGCGGCTCCAACCGTGGTGCAGGAATATCTCATTGATCGCGATCGAGCCAGTAAGAACGAAGATGACGCTCAAGCCCAACTCGCCTACGACAATGACGCGTGGGATCGGGTGATGGATGTGGTTTGGGATACGGTGTTCGCGGGTTTGTCAAAAGAGGATTGCCGCGAGCGATTGCGTCGTCTTGCCGGAGATCGCAAACCCGAGGACGTTGAAAAGGCGGTTCTGTTTCACGTCATTCTTCCGCTCGCCGATCTTATTTCCTGGAACGTGGAAGGACGTTTGCAAGAACTGGGAGTGCCACTCGCCGATATTCAAAGCGCGTTTCGCGTGTCTTTGCGTCCCGCTTCTTATGGAGCAGCCACTCGACGAATCGCCGCGCTCGCAAAAATTCATTTGCTTTCGGAAGAAATGGTTCGTCGTTTGCGCGAGGTGTTGATTTCCTCTATCAAAGGCGTGCGTACGATCGAGCAGGTCAAGGAAACCGTTCAACGCAGGCAAGGGGATGGGGGATTGGGTTTTAGTCGCGAGCAAGCAGAGGCTTTCGGCAAAGCGATGACGGATTTTCTCGCTTCCACTCAAGTGATGCCTGAACAGGAATACGCGGAGTGGTTGAATAAGATCGAACAAGAAGGAAATACGAAAAAAGAAATAAGAGATACGATCGAAACGTCAGCCAATCCGGAAGAGGCGGAGATTGCGGGGCATGTGGCGAATAAGCTTATGGCGCCGGCGCATGTTACGTTTTCTCAAGATGAGGCGATTGATGCGGCTGTGGGTCAAATCGGATTAAGCGGGTTGGATGAGTACATGACAAAACGGTTGCGCAACCTTATTTCTACGCGGTTGCGAGATGTGCGTAACGCCATGGATACCAAGGCGGTTTTGAGTCGGGCGCCGCAAGTTGGCGGGATGGGGCTTTCGAGCGAAGAAGCGGATCGTATCGCGCCGGTGATCGAAAAGTTTTATCAGGAGAATCATCAAAAAATCGAGGCGGAGGAACGCGGGCAGATCGAGGCGACCGCGATCGAGCAACAGAAGAAAATCGAAGAACGCAAAAAACGCGAGAGCGAGGAGCACGCTAAGTGGTTTCAAGAAAAGGTGCAGGGGATCAATCCGTTGGCTGCCGCGCATGATCAGGTGGTCGCAGCGATGAAGGCGGGGACAGGCGGGAAAGATCAGACATTAGACATTAGTCATAAGTCATTAGGGGGGACGACCATTGATGGAGTACAACCACCCCCGGTCAGGCTCACGGGACTCACGGAGGAGATTGGGGGGATGGGTGTGGCCGAGTTCCGTCGCTTGGCCAAAACGCCGGAGACGGCTGTGGAGAAAATAAAACAAAAATTTGAGACGTTGAAGCAGGAATCGTTTGAACATTGGACCGAAGGGATCGAGGCCTGGCATCGTTCGCCCATGCAGCAGCAATATCTCAAGTTGGTGTCAGAAAGTTTTGCGACCGGTAAGCCTGTGGCCGCGCTTGTTGCGGAGCGCCGCGCGCAAGATCCAAGCTTCATTTCTCCAGAAGAAATCGCCGCGCTGGTTCAGTTAAACAGTCAGATACACTTTTAATGAAGTAATGAGTAATGCGTAACGCGTAATGCGTCCAACCCTCATTACTCATTACTCATTACTTCCCAAATAAATATGCCCGAAAAATTTGTTGTTCCACAATTTATTGACACGGAGGATAAGATTCTCGGGCCTATTACCGTGCGTCAATTTTTGGTCATGTTGGCGGCGGTTTTTATCATCTTCATCGAATATAAACTGTTTCGTTTCGGGTATTTTGTGGTGATCGGCGTTCTCACGGCGGCTGTTGCGTCAGTTTTTTCTTTTCTCAAAATCAACGGCCAACCATTCCACATTTTTTTCGTCAATTTTCTCCAAACCTCGCTCCGTCCGCCGTTGCGTGTTTGGCACAAAGATCTCGCGGATGCCGAATTACGACTGTATATCGCTTTAAAAAAAGTCGTGCCACCTCCGCCGGTCATCATCAAGCCGCCGCCAACCTCAAGTCACTTGCGAGACATGGCACTCACGGTAAACACGGGAGGGGTGTATAATCCGGAGGAGAGTTAGGCACTAGGCGCTAGGCGTTAGGCACTAGGCGCTAGGCGTTAGGCACTAGGCGCTAGGCGCTAGGCACTAGGCACTAGGCATTAGCTAAAGCCTAACGCCTAAAGCCTAACGCCTAAAGCCTAAAGCCTAAAGCCTAACGCCTAGAGCCTTTCATTATGCAATCGAAAAAACTTTCAGGATCAAAACTTGGGGTTCCATCCCAAAAATTTCTTGATATCGCGGAAATCCGTGAAGATTCGGTTATCATGAAAGACGGGACTTTGCGCGCGGTTCTTTTGGTTTCCAGCATTAATTTTGCTTTGAAATCGGTTGATGAACAAAACGCGATTGTGCAAGCGTATATGGAGTTTTTAAACAGTTTGGATTTTCCGATCCAGATCGTGATTCAATCCAGACGGATGAACATTGACGGGTACCTCAATCAACTCAAGGAAAATGAAAAGACTCTCACGAATGAGCTTCTGAAGCGTCAAATCAGCAATTATCGCGACTACGTCAAACAATTGATTGATTTGGGAGACATTATGCAGAAGCGTTTTTTTGTGGTCGTGCCATGGAATCCGGCCACGGACAAGCAAAAAGGTTTTTTTCAACGGTTAGCGGAAGTTCTGTCGCCAAAACTAACCGTCCATTTGGGAGAGGAACGATTTCAAAAGCAAAAATTTGATTTGAGTATCCGTGTCAATCAAATCGTTTCCGGATTGTCCTCCATGTCGTTGAATGCCGTACAACTGGATACGCAAAGTCTGATCGAGCTTTTCTACACGGTCTATAATCCGGAAATGTTCCAAACGCAAAAATTGGCGGAGATGGCGCAGATACAATTAGAACCCACCTAAGAAATAGGACCAGTCATTAGACATTAGTTATTAGTAATTAGTCGGCCGAATGTCTAATGACCAATGTCTAATGACTAAAATATATGGCTTTTGAACAAGACTCACATAAAGAATTTGATGCTTCCATGATCACCGCTGGCGGGGTGTCTTTGGAGCGTGGGCCGTCTCGCGTACAGATCAAGCAGGAACAAGAGGAGCAAAAAATCGCTCTGGAAGAAGAGCGTGTCTATCGCAAAGGGGTCGCGACTATTAAGGATCTGATCGCTCCGGCCGCCATGAAGGTTGAACCTTCGTTCGTGCGTTTGGGAGACACCTATTGTCGCACCTTATTCGTCGTCACCTATCCACGCTATGTGACGGTGGGTTGGGCTTCCCCCATTATCAATTTGAGCGCCGAGCTTGATATGGCGATGTTTTTTTATCCGATCAAGGCGGAAATTATTTTAAAGCAACTCAAGAAAAAAGTCGGTATTTTGCAGGCGCAAATTTCTTCCGATTCCGAGGGCGGCAAACCGCGAGATCCCATTTCCGAAACGGCGTTGCGCGACATCGAACAATTGCGCGATGATTTGACTCAAGGCATTGAACATTTTTTCCAGTTCGCTTTTTATTGCACATTTTATTCCACGAACAAAGAAGATTTGGAACGGGTGACGTCAACGGTCGAGGGAACATTCGCTTCGATGTTGATTTATACGCGTCGGGCGTACTTTCAAGCCGAGCAAGGATTTAACTCCACGTTGCCCGTTGGAAATGATGAGTTACAGATCACTTTTAACATGAGCACCTCTCCCATCGCGTCGTCGTTTCCTTTTACCTCCGCCGAACTCACGAGCGACAACGGGATTTTGTACGGGGTCAACAAGCACAACAATTCCCTGATTTTGTTCGACCGTTTTTCCTTGCAAAACGCCAACGCGGTTATTTTTGCGACCTCCGGCGCCGGCAAGAGCTATACGGTCAAATTGGAAATTTTACGTTCCATGATGTTAGGGGTGGATGTGATGGTGATTGATCCCGAAATGGAATATAAGCATCTTTCCGATGCCGTGGGCGGAACCTACATCAGCATTTCGTTGGCTTCACACGCAAAAATCAATCCGTTTGATTTGCCGCGGCCGACCGGAGAGGCGTTTGCCGTGGAAGACATCATTCGCAGCGCCGTGATCACCGTCAAAGGCATGTTGCGACTCATGTTGGGCAAAGTCACGACGGCGGAAGATTCTCTGCTTGATCGAGCACTTCTCGAAACATACGCGAAAAAAGACATTGTTCCCGGGGTGGATTTGGCCGCGGTCGAACCGCCGACCATGAAGGATTTTCAAGATATTTTGGAAGGCATGGAGGGAACGGCGGAACTGGTCGTCAAACTGAAAAAATTTACCGAAGGAACGTTTTCCGGCCTCTTAAATTCTCCGACAACCGTGCAGGTAAAAAATCAACTCGTGGTGTTTTCCGTGCGTGATCTGGAAGACGAGCTGCGCCCCATCGCCATTTACAGCATCATCAATTATATTTGGAATGTGGTGCGTTCGGAACGAAAAAAGCGTATCCTCGTTATCGACGAGGCTTGGTGGCTCATGCAATCGGAGGATTCGGCCAAATTTATTTTTGCTCTGGTCAAGCGCTGCCGAAAATACTATCTTGGGATTACGACGATTACGCAAGATGTGAACGACTTTTTAACGTCACCTTATGGGCAAGCGATTGTCACGAACAGCGCGCTTCAACTCTTGCTCAAACAATCGCCGGCCTCGATTGATCTTGTTGCCAGAACGTTTCTTTTGACGCAATACGAAAAATACCTCTTGCTCGAATCGGGAATCGGAGAGGGAATTTTCTTTGCCGGTTCCAAACACGCGGCCATTCAAGTGGTAGCCTCGATGACCGAGGATCAAATCGTCACGACCAATCCGGAACAGCTCCTAAAAATCGAAGCGGCAAAGAAAGAATTTGAGGAAAGTCAGTCGGTGGGGAGTAATCAGTAATTAGACATTAGTCATTAGACATTCGGCCGACTAATTACTAATGTCTAATGACTAATGTCTAATCTCTAGAGCTTCTCATCACTTATGTCCAAACGCACCCTTGCTCTTCTTTTGATCATCGGCGGAATCGTGGCGATTCTCGCGGTTTTGTTGTGGTTGTTTTATTCCGCCAAGCGGATTCCAGGGAGCCCGCTTGTGCCATCAGGGACTGTGCCATCAGGAATTTTAAAGGGGAAGACGTCACCAAACGGTTCGCCATCACCTCAATCAACCGCACCCGCCACGACCATCATCACTCCGGCGGAACGAGAGCGGCAAGCGCAAGACGCGTTAAAACAACAGGCTATGGTTTTTGTCGCTCGAGAAGGAAGTTATTCCAATGCCGATGAGTTTATTTCCATCCGCGGCGTGTATGTGGATGTAACGGCCGGTATGCAAACGGTTTTAGAATTAGAGCGCCAAAAATTAGTGGCGGCTCATCCGGCGCGCGGAGCGGCATGGGGTCAAACCAGTCGATCCTTGTCGGCGCGCGTGAGTTCTTCGTTATCCGTGCTCGATCAAACAAGCGCGGAGGTGACGGTACAAGCGCAGGTGACGGTCACGGCGGGTGACGCGCCGTCGAGCGTCACGTATCAAGAAATCATTTTGAGTTTTCAAAAAGTGGGTGATCGTTGGTTGGTGTCGCGAATGACCTCGCGTCCGCTGGCTTTGTAAAGGAATTTCATGTTGATAAACAAGATTGGAAAAATCGTGTTAGATATTTTTTATCCGCCGACGTGTGTGAGTTGCGGGCATGACGGGGCATGGGTGTGTGACAGTTGCTTGCAAAAAACTTTTCTTTTTCGTCACGATCATTGCGCGCGGTGCGGAGAGAAAAAGAAAAAAGATCATCGTTGTGACGGGTCATGGCCTTTTCAATCCATCACCATCGGGGGAGCTTACGCCGAACCTATTTTGCGTCAGCTCATCACCACATTCAAATATCGTTCGGCACGTTGTCTGGAGGATGGATGGATCGCGTATCTCAAACGTTTGAGACAGGAACGGTTAGAACCGTGGCCGTGGGCAAATCTGTCAGAGCTGATTGTTACCTCGATACCGGGAGACGCTCGACGCATGCGCGAGCGAGGGATGGATCACGCCGCCAAACTGGCGGATGTCGTTCAAAACGTTCTGGTGCCTTGGGCGAGTCGCGAGGATCTTTTTATCCGCATAAAAAAAGTCGCTCCAAACGCAATGCTTCCGGCGGATATACGTAGAAAAGCCAATGTCCGTGGCGCCTTTGCCGTCAAAAAACAGATCAACGCTCCCGTGCTGTTAGTAGATGATGTGCTAACAACCGGTGCCACAGCCGTCGAAGCCGCGAAAACATTGCTCGCCGCAGGAGCTCCAGCAGTGTATCTGTTCACCATTGCGGCGGGAAAATAGGAACTTGTTGCCAATACCTCTCATGAGAGGTATAGTGAGCTTGTCGAACTATGAAAAAACTTATTTTTGTTGCGGCCATGTTGATGGTGTTGGGAGCCGGGTGTGCTAGGAGTCAATCATCTAAGCCAGCTCAAGGTCCGATCACGAACGATGCCGTGGATCAGCTAAGTCAGGCGCAAGTTGAGGAAAAGTGTTTTCCGCTCAAGCTCAAAAATGGGGAGTATCTTTATACGCTTAAGGATGCGGAAGCTTTGTTTGGTGGAACGTGGAAATTGGATGAGCTGTTTATTGATCCTGAACCGAGCATTAAGTGGTTGCACTGCGCTTATTATATGCAGGAGGCGGGGTCACGCAAGCAGATCATTGTTCAAACGGGTCCGCCCGGAGAGTTTCCGTCCGGCGACAAGTTAGGCAAGACGTTTTCCGGCATCGGCGATCGTGCGGCGATGGAAGCATCCACGGATTCTACACCGGGGACGCCGTATCGTCATCTTGTCATTCAAAAAGGCAACCTCTATTTGGACGTGGTGTGCGGTGATGGAAAAAACAGTTGTTCGGATGAAGAGTACCAAAAAATAGGACAAACCATTTCTTCGCGCTTGCCGTAAAATTTTTGATCGGCATATTCATCGATTTCCATCCTTGGCGGAGAGGGTGAGATTCGAACTCACGGTACGGTTTCCCGTACGACGGATTTCAAGTCCGTTGCTTTAGACCACTCAGCCACCTCTCCGCCCAGGATAGAACCGTGACATTGTACTGACGGAGCAAATCGTAGCGGAGAAATGATGATCTGTCGAGATTGAATGATTGTTGCCATAAAAAAATCACGAGAGCGAGCTCGTGATCGTAGGTCGAGTTAAGGTGCGTCATCACGCGGCTCATTCGTCGAGATACCACCCGAGTCCATTGCAGGTGATGCAGAGGACTAGGTGTTCAGACTCGGGCCACATGTCTCCCGTGCTCCGGCAAGACGTGCAGGCGGCGGCGTCAGCCGGGCGTTCTGGAAGCATGTCTTTGAGCAAAGGCCACCTCCTTGAACCGACGACCATCGCTTCAAGTTGAAGGCCGGGATCCGTCAGCTCCACAGGTGTTTCGTCTTCTTCCGATACACCTTCGGTGGAGATCATCAGAGTTCCGTTCGTCTTGAGTACAACCGTTCGGCCTATGGTGCCCCAGATCTGCAGCGCGTCCCATGCTGCTGGCACGTGCGTTTGCTCGGCAATCAATCGCCGAACCTCTTCCGCCACCGCCGGGGTGATCGGTCGCAAGGCAGGGATCGTTTTCATGCCGAACTCCTTTTTAGGATGTGTTGTTACATCTTAAAGACAGGGAACGAATTGTGTCAACCGAAGGGATTGTTGCCATAAAAAAATCACGAGAGCGAGCTCGTGATCGTGGGTCGAGTTAAGGTGCGTCATGAGGTGATTCATCTTCGAGATGCCACCCAAGCCCTCCGCAGGTGATGCACAAGATACCGGAGAGTTGCTCTGTGTTCAGATCCCCCGTTCCGTGGCATTCGGCGCAGTCTTTGGTTCCGGCCTGGCGTTCGGGGAGCATGGCACGAAGGAAGGGGAAGCGACGAACACCCACGATCATCGCTCCGATGCGCAAGCGTGGGTCAACAGCCTCCATAGGCACTTCAGCCGACGGTGAGTCCTCCATGGATTCCAGCAGAATTCCATCAGCCGTGAGCGCGAACACCATGCCTATGGATTCGTAGATTATCAGCGCATCCCAGTCTTGTGGCGCTCGTATTTTTACGGCAATCAATCGCCGAACCTCTTCCGCCACCGCCGGGGTGATCGGTCGCAAGGCAGGGATCGTTTTCATGCCGAACTCCTTTTTAGGATGTGTGATTTTACCTTAAAGGCATTGACTGCGTTAGTCAATGTTTTGCATCTGACCCTCCCTCTTAGCGTAAGAGGGAGTTGGAGGGAGTTAAAATTTAATCAGGGTTACCCTCATAACCCTTTTATCTTTTAACTCCTCCTCACCTTCGGCTGAGCTCAGGTCGAAGCCTCCTCTTATGGTAAGAGGAGGAATCAGAAGTATTTGAAGGTTTGATTTTGAGTGATTTTTAGGATATGATTTTTCTCATATGTTTGAAGTTGAGCAATCATTGACTCTCACGGCGGCAGAGCAGGCGCGGTTGCTTGAGGGTGCTTCGTTTATCAACGAAAAAGTAATGACAGATGTGTATTGGGATACACTGGATTTTCGTTTGACGACAAAGGACATCTGGCTGCGCTCGCGGGATGGAAAATTTGAACTCAAGCGTCCACCGATCGCATATGACGTGGATCGCACCGTTGATCAATACGAAGAATTGGAAAATGAAAGCGATGTTCGTCAGATTTTGAAGTTTGAATCACATGGCACGATGATCGACGTGTTGCATGCGCACGGCTTCCAACCTTTTTGTACCTGCACCACGATTCGAAAAACGTATCGCAAGCAGGAGTTCACCATCGTGATTGATCGCGTGACCTACGCTGACACGTCTTTCCTGTATGACACATGCGAGATTGAGCTCATGGTCGCTCACGCCGCAGACATGAAAGAGGCATCCGAGCGCATAAAAACATTTGCTCGCGCGCACGGTCTCGAAGTCAAGTACGTGGGTGGAAAGGTGATTACCTATCTCGAGCGCCATCGCCCCGATCATTATCAGGCGCTGGTAGATGCTCGTGTGATCCAAGATGAGCGTTGAGAGAACCATATTGAATGATAGAAGGATTGAGCTTGACACAAACATCAATTTTTGTTAGAAAGGGATCACAATCAAAGAAAGGATTTTAGGTGAGCCCCATGAACACTCGTCTGATTACGGTTGTTATCATGGCGGGAGGAAAGGCTACGCGTCTTGAAGGCAATCGTCATCGAGACAAGGTGATGGTTGAGATCGGGAACCATCCGCTTCTCGACTATCAGGTGCATCACTACCTTCGGCATTCGTTGGTCCGGACCGTGGTCATCGCAACCGTCGGCAGGTTGGACATCGTCGAGCACTTCCGCTCCCTCACTCCGCGTGTGGTCGTATGGAATGAGGCAAGTGCTCACGGAACTGGCGGCGATCTTCTGCGCACCGTTCAGGGTTTGTGGGTTGCAACACCGCAGACGCTCGTGGTGAATGGCGATACGGTGCTTGATCTAGACTTGGAACGGATGTTCCATCGGCACCAACAGCATCGCAAGGAGTGTACGATCGCGCTGACGTCGGCATCCGGCATCGGTGTCCAGAACGTCGGTGCATTCCATGTCGATCGTCGCACGAACGCGATCTTGCGCACCGGGGAAGCGGCTAGTGAGTTGGGAACCTTGGTCCCGGCTGGGACGGTGTACGAGGCGTTCAGCTCGACCGGCGCCATCCTGTATGACACACGTTATCTCCAATACCATCCATGGAACAGGTCAGGGCTCATTTGCGAAACGGTTATCGGCCCAGAGATGTCGGCGGAACGGCACCTCATTCCGGAGCTCGTCCAAAAGGGGCAGGCCGTGATGTTTGACAACGGTCTCCGCGTGATGATTGACAACGGTACCCCGGAGCGCATGACCTTTCTCCTACGCCTCGGTAGCTGGCTTCTGCGCACGCTTCTCGGTCCGCCGGAGCGAATCCGCACGGAGTGATTGATCCCGAACTTTACTACACAGCGCGTCTTGACACAGGCGTGCTTTTTTTGTTCTTTCGGAATCGTTCAGGTAAGCTCTTAACAGAGTTTTATTTTCACCTTCTATATGTTGTGGACCAAAGTTACAGAGACACCTTTTCGTGCGGGATTTCGTCCGATGCTGACTAGGCACTTTCAGTTGCCCGACGGTCGCGTGGAGGAATTTACGATCAAGGACGAGCGACCTGTCGTATGTATCCTCCCTTTGACCGAGGATCAACGTATTATTTTGGTGAAGCAATACCGACCGGGACCGGAACGTATGCTGCTGGAGCTTCCGGGAGGCGGAATTGAAAGAGATGAAGCGCCAGAAGTTGCTGCCCGCCGAGAATTGCTGGAAGAAACCGGATACGACGGAGAGTTTATTTTTGTTGGGATCACGCTTGACTGTGCCTATTCGACGATGCAACGTTACAATTTTGTCGCGAAAAATTGTCGCAAAATCCAGGAACCTCATCCTGATGCAAACGAGTTTCTCGAAGTGATGGATTTAAACTTGCAAGAATTCCGTTCGCATCTGCGGAGCGGAGAAATGACAGACGTGGAAGTTGGCTACTTGTGTTTGGATGTTTTAAATCTGCTTTGATCATTTTCATCATTCCAACATTCGTGCGAATGTTGGAATGATGGGAAAATACAGGAGCTTGAAAAATAGTCTTTTAATTGGTAACGTGTTTGAGCTTGATTCTTGGAGAGAATCAATGTCAAAAGTTGATAGTTGTCAGTTGATGGTTCGCGTCGTGTGGAGAGGTACCCAAGAGGCTGAAGGGGGGAGATTGCTAATCTCCTAGGCGGGTCAAACCGCGCGAGGGTTCAAATCCCTCCCTCTCCGCCACCCTTCGCTAAAGCTACGGGTGGCCATTCGATGGCCAGCAATAGATTTTGCGAAGGGTGGCGAAATAAATTTTTATGATCTTAAATCCGCATGCGAAAAAAGTGATCTGTTTTGGTGATTCTTTGACTTGGGGGCATTTTCATAGCGGGATCAGATTTCCGTTGAAAGATCGATGGACAGAATGACAGAAAGCAAAAAAGTTTCCTTCGTCGATCTTTCGCAAGAGCTGCAAGGGGGTAAAGATGATGGAATACATCTGTCTCTTAAAGATCAAGACCATATCGCAGACAAGATCGCCTCGGCAATCCTTTTGTGCTAACGTTTCATGCATATGTGGCAAATCAAAATTATTCGTGAATCAATCACTCGAGATGAATTACGCCAATTAGCGCAGGAGAGTTTTGGCGATTTTGTCAAATAATATGCCCGTCATTCATCAGGAACTTGCTGCCGGTCGTTGGTCGCAATTCACTCTCATGGAACAGTTGGGTCATGTGGGGAGTGAGGTGGATCGCGCCATTCATTGGTCGGTCAAACAGTCGGTTGAATCCTCGCAAAATGCGATCGATCGAGCGTTGGAACTGCTTGATTTGACGATCGCTGACCCTCGTTGGCTTCATCGTTTAAGAGAATTGACTCGCGCACGGGAAGTCTTGTGCGATCATTTTTATGGATCGAATGAATACGATTCTTCCGATGCTTCGCTCCAAAAGTATTTCTTAGATTTTGCTCTGGCGGCTAGAAAAAATAAGTAAATTTTTATGCATCTCACCCTGATCCTCGGTCCCATGAAGAGCGGGAAGTCGCTCGAACTCATCAGTAAATTTGCGCCGCTCAAATATACCAACCAAAAATTTGCGCTCTATCAATCCGCCAAAAACGTGCGCGATGGGCAGATCGTGACCAGAAACGGGATTGAGATTGAATCGAAAAAAGTGGAAAGTCTTGCCGAGGCATTAGATCAAAAATTTGATATTTTGGGGGTGGATGAGATGCACATGTTTCCGGAATCGGATGTGGATGTGGTGCAGGAACTTTTGAAGCAAGGGACGCGATTGATCGTTTCCGCGCTCGACACGGATTATCAAGGACGATTGTTTGTGGTCGTTAAACGATTGCTTGAGATTGGGCCAAACGAGGTGTGGTACCGTCGAGCCGTGTGCGATCTGTGCCGTTATCCGGAGGCGGTCTACACGCAGGTGTTGCGCAATGGCGAGCCGATCACTGAAGGCATTCCGCCATCCGTGCCTGATGATGGCGCATTCGGATACCGCTCGGTCTGTCGAAATTGTTTTGTATGTGCTTCGTGACCTATGAATAAAAAAATTATTGTTCCGTTACTCGCGTTGGTGATTATTATCACGCTGTCGATTATTTTTTGGCCGCGGGTGTTGCATTCGATCGTGAGTCTGTCCGCAAACTCATCAGTTCGTGCCACAGCGGAACTCAATCAGATTTGCAACGGCTATGAACAGGATTTTGATTGTTATGAAAAATATTATCGCTCGCTTGCGATGAAAGCGAATGGCATCAAACTCGCCTTTAACGATCTTAAGCGTCGCTATGCCATCAACGGCTATGTGCAATCGCAATGCCATCCATTGACTCATGTGATCGGACAAGCGGCGGTTGAGCGTTTTCCAAACGTGGCGGATGCCTACACGCAAGGCGATAGTTTTTGTTGGTCAGGATATTATCACGGGGTGATGGAAGGGATCGTCGGTCGAGTGGGTCGTGAACAAGCTTTGTTTGGATTAGACAACATTTGCGCCGATATTCCCGGCAAGGCGACGTACAGTTTTGATTATTACAACTGCGTGCACGGGTTGGGTCATGGACTTATGGCGATCAGTAACGATGAACTGTTTGAATCGTTGCACGACTGCAATGTTCTGACAGGTTCGTGGGAAAGGGGATCTTGTTACAGTGGAGTTTTTATGGAAAACGTGATTGTGGATGGAAAAAATCACTTTACCAAATATCTCAAACCGAAAGATCCGTTGTATCCGTGCAATGCGGTGGATGATCCGTACAAGCAGGCATGCTATCTCATGCAAACATCATACATGCTTAAAGTCTCGAATCGAGATTTTCGTAAATTGTTTGACTGGTGTGAGAAGGCGGATGCGGGATATGTAGATACATGCTATCAAAGTGCCGGACGTGACGCTTCCGGTTCCACGGTCAGCAATCTCATCAAAACAAAAGAGCTGTGTCTTTTGGGTCACAATACCCGTCAACGATCAAACTGCGTGATCGGCGCGGTCAAAGATTTTATTTCTTATTTCCATTCAGACGTTCAAGCGCGAGAACTGTGCGCCGCTCTTCCGTCAAATCTGCAAAAAGTCTGCCTCGACACGGCCGTGAGTTATTACAAAAGTTTTTAGAATCCGCATCTTGTTTTTAACGCTGCCAGATCATCGTTCGTGAGTTTTTCGTTTTGTCCCCGATTCAGGCGATACATGATGGCGGAAGAATTTTCCACATGCGGCAAGCCGAGCGCGTGCCCAAGCTCGTGCGCCAGAACGCGAATCAATTTTTCTTTATCATCAAATTGATAAATGATTATCTGATGGCCTCGCGCATCGCTCCGATACACCCCCTCTTCAAACTCTTCCCCTTGAGAACGGCCGATGGTGTTGTAGGTGTCGGCTGTTCGATTCAACTGCGAGGCCAGTCGATTTAATACGGTCACCATGTTGTTGAGAGTATTCACCGTTTCGTTCACAGCTCGTTGTGCTTCCGCGACCTGCGCGGCTTGCGTGTTCAGATCAACGCGTTTTTGTTCGAGCCGATCATATTCTTCTTTGGTTGCGCCACCGCGCGCGTTCCAAAAAGTCACTTCGGTTTCATAGGCTCGTCTTTTTTCTTCAAAGGCGGCGACCAGTTTTTCAAACCGCGTTTTTTGTTGTTGATAGGAAGTTTTAAGCGTGGCGTATTTTGCTTTCAACTCTTCATAGCCTTCTTGGTCTTCGTGAATCACCAGACCCAATTGTTGAAGTTTGAACGTGGCCGCCTGCCGCTCGTCGTATATCAGATTGATTTTAAGCGAACCGTTTTCCGCGTAGGCAAAAAGTTCTCGTTTGCTCGGCATTTCCCAAACGCGTTCGGCTCGGGTGATGGCTTGCAAAAATTCTTGTCTGGTGATGCCGAAGCGCGCATCAAACGAACCGATGGAATAGTTGATGGGTTGCCGGCAAGGAAGGATTTGAGCTTGCCAGCGCTGTATCAATCCGGTGATCGAATCGCGATACGCATACGCAAACGCCGCCAGGACGACCCAGACTATGATGGTGAAAATGATGTTGAGGGTTTTTTTCATGACGCGCAGACGTACAATAGCAATGAGATCATTTCTGTGCAAAAAAGTAGCCTCTTAAGAGATCCAGACACGCATGCTTTTGTGGCTATTGACAGGTTATTTGCTTAGATATATACTTAAATAGTTAAACGATTAAATAAGTATTTAATGAATACATATGCTGGGTGCGAAAGAAATTCAAGCGAAGCGAAAAATATTCAGTGAGACCGATAAAAGCATGGCCGCGGCCTTTAAAGTGCTGAGTGACGTAAATCGTTACCGTATTTTTCGCATCCTTGCTGACCAGCCCAAGATCTCCGTGAGTAACATAGCCAAGATTCTGAATATTTCTCTTCCGTTAGCGTCACAACATATCAAGATTTTAGTACACGCCAATCTCATGGAAAAAGAACGTGATGGAAAAAAAGTTTTTCCCAAACTTGAATATGGCAATCCATTTGTTCAAGCCATCGTAAAAACAATTCAACAGGCTCTAAAATAAGCCGATTTAATTTTATTATGAAAAACCATAGTATGAAGCAAGTGCATCAGAGTTCGATGGTCATCGCATTGGCCGTTTCTTTCATGTTCGGTCTCGCTGGGCCAATCGACGTATTCGCGGCAGGTCCGGCAACCGTCAATCTTGGATCAGCGGGCAATTTTGTGATTCTCGCGAAGTCAGGAATCTCAACCACCGGAGCCACAGCCATCACCGGTGATATTGGCGTGAGTCCAATCGCGGCCAGCGCCATAACCGGATTTGGATTAACGATGGATAGCTCAAACGTATTTTCAACATCAGCTCTCGTGATCGGAAAAGTCTATGCGGCAGATTATGCTGTCCCAACTCCCGCCAACATGACTACGGCTATTAGTGATATGCAAACCGCCTACACCGATGCTGCCGGACGAACATTGCCTACCGCCACTGAACTGGGTGCCGGAAATATCGGCGGGATGACACTGGCTCCGGGACTGTATAAATGGGGGACAGGCGTCACCATCCCAACGGACATCACGCTCTCCGGGAACGCCAATGACATTTGGATTTTTCAAGTCGCGCAAACGTTGACCGTGAGTTCAGGGGCCAAAGTCATCTTGAGTGGTGGGGCTCGAGCAAGTAATATTTTTTGGGTCGTGGCCGGTCAAACGACCATCGGTACGACGGCTGTCTTCAATGGAAATATTTTGGATCAAACATCCATTGTGCTTAACACCGGCGCAACGTTAAACGGCAGAGCGCTTGCACAGACCGCGGTTACTTTAGATGCGGACACCGTTACCAAACCAACGGCTGCTTCGCCATCACCCGCCCCGGCTCCGGCACCAAGCCCATCACCAACACCCACCCCATCGCCAAGTCCTTCACCTTCACCATCTCCCGCACCGTCACCTGCACCAACACCAAGCCCAACTCCTTCACCGACTCCAACACCTGCTCCAGCTCCAGTGCCTCTTGCGTCTGTTTTTGGGGCGCAGGTGAAAACGATTGCGATCAATCTTTATGAGGGCAACAGAGGTGACAATGTAAAAATTCTTCAACAATTTTTGATCTCTCAAAATAAAGGTCCGGCCGCTCGAGTGTTGGCAAGAGTTGGCGCGACCGGCTACTTTGGACCGCTCACTCGAGCGGCCTTGGCCGAATTCCAGGCAAAAGTAGGAATTAAGCCAGCGTTGGGAAATTTTGGACCAATCACTCGGGCGTATGTAGGAGCAAACTATTAAATCATATGACAAAAAATTCTTTCCTTCTGTTTGCCGTCGCCGTTCCATTGCTCTTCATGGGAGCGGGATGTGAAGCGCGGATCGCGGGTCATTTGGGCGTTGGTGATAGCACGTCTACGTCCACTTCCACTTCGGCGGTCGTCACGACAAATTTGCCAACCACGTGCACAGATCAACAGGAAGGCGTGCCGGTTATCACTTCATTGTCTAGTTTTTCCGGTTCCGTGGGAACAAAACTTGAAATAAAAGGTTGTAATTTTTCCGGTTTCGAGGGGGACAAGATCGCTTGGATGGAAAACGATCAGGGAGTCAAAGGATTTCTTCATGGAGAAGCCGGGTCTACCGATAAACTTTTGAAAGTCCTATTGAAGTCTCCGCTGTGTCAGCAAGACAATTCTTACAGCGGTGCGCCCTGTGATGCCTGGCTGACGTTGGTTCCGGGAACGTACAAAATTTTTACAACCCCTTGGTCGAAAAAAAGTAATGCAGCGACGTTCACGATCAAAGATGCCGCTATCTCCGCAACATCCCTTACGCCCTGGGCGACAAAAGCTTGCAGCGCAAATCAATTCGGGAATCTCAATCAGGGGCGAGGGTTAAAAGTGAGCGGGCAATTTTAAGGCCTGGATATTGCAGTGATCGCCAAAAATTATTTAGCCCTGTCCGGTTCGCAAGCAGATGCCCTCACAGTGGTAACCTCAACAGATGGTCATCAATTAGTTGTGGCTTACGTGAGTTGTGATGGAGCTACTGGTCAAGACGTGAAGGGAACGACGCCGAATAAAAATTTCTCGCTCGACGGAACCGTGGTGCACTTAGTTGTATTTACCGGGTCAGATGCGACAACCGGACACTATCTCACCAAACTACCAGCCTTTAGCGGTTCAAATTTCGCCGCCATGTTTTTGCCCGTTGGATTCATCGACCAAACTTCTCGCGTGCTCGTGAAAGGAGAGATTTACGATCTTGGTGCCGGCGGAAGTTGTGCGACGACCCATTGGATGACCATTGATGCCGCCTCTGCCGCGACGACGACTTTTTCGACCGGTCCGGGCGGCATCGTCTATGGAAAAAACACGCACATTGCCTACGGCCCGAACGGCTGCACCTCATTGACCGATATCCACGCGAAAAATGCACTCACCGGTTCCGGTCAGTTGATAAAAACATTCAACAGTGGCGCTTCCGTGAATCTGCAAAAGGTCGAAGAACGACGCGTCGCAGGGACGCAGACTCAATTCATCTTGCATTACACGGTGGAGGATTCTTCTCACAACAGCACAGCATCAACCCTTATTCTTCCATAAAATTTTATTCATTATTTATTTTCATCTTATGTTGTGGACCATTGCTACTATCTTAATCATCTTGTGGATTCTTGGTCTTGTCACGTCGTTTACGCTCGGCGGATTCATTCACATCCTCTTCGTGATCGCGATTATCGTTGTGTTGGTGCGTGTGATTCGAGGGGAGAAAATAATTCAATAAGATCTTTTATTCTTCACTTACACTCTGCTATGACAACCATCGTCAACACGCCACCAACGGCCAACGATCAATCCGGTTCCGGAGTTTCCGCTATCATTATTACGATTCTGATATTGGGCAGTCTCTTCGCGGTCTTTTACATTTATTTTTTGCCCATGCTCCGCAATAGTCAAAAACAATCCGGACAACCAACGACCATTAAAGTTGAACTTCCCGCCCCACAACCGTCTCCGTCTCCTTCGCCATAATAAACAAAGGTCGAATCTAACTATTCATTAACTCATTAACTCATAAACTCTATGAACAAACTATCTCTTTTCGTCAGTGTCGTGGCATTGGGAGCGTTTTTGGGAGCCGGCTGTCAAAGTAATGTTGGTGCTAACCTTAACAATGGTAATGCTACGAGCGCAGCCGCCGGAGACCAGGGGACTGCCAAAGGCAAGGTTATTTTTTCCATCACGGATACGGATGCCGCGGCTTCCATGCAGGGTGTTACGGCCGTACAAATGACGATTGATAAAATAGAAATGCACAGCGCCACGAAAGGTTGGGTCAACGTGTCTAATGATACCAAGACCTTTGATCTTTTGACCCTCAAGGCGAGCGGCCTAACTAAGTTGGCGGCCGAAACCAATGTCGCAGTCGGCGCCTACAATCAAATCCGCGTACACGTTAAAAAAATAGTGGTGGTAAAAAATGGCGTGAGCACCGAAGCCAAGCTCCCTTCCAATGAACTGAAATTGAACGGTATTTTTAACGTGAATGCCGACGCCGTGACAAGTGTGAAGCTGGATATCATAGTTAGTCAGTCACTTCACATAACCGGCAAGGGAAAATTTATTTTCGCGCCGGTGATTAAACTCGAATTACGCAGCAACGCCACGGTACAGGTAGGGTCTGATGGTTTTGTGAGTATTTCGGGCGGAAAGGTCAACACCAATATCATGGCGGGCATGGACATCAAGGGTGAGGAAAAAGAGAATTTTAAGTTGGATGCGGACAGCAACATGGAAATAAATGATGAAGGTGTGATTGAGCTGAAGAGTGGATTGAAAGTGAAGGTCGGTGCGCAGGATTAAGAAAGTTGAACATACGACGAGAGCCGTAATACAAAAACCGTGCTTTCATGCACGGTTTTTGTGTGGTGCAGCCAGGACGATTTGAACGTCCGACCTCTTCCTTCGCAGGGAAGCGCTCTATCCAGCTGAGCTATGGCTGCGTAGTAACTAGCTTACAGGTGACGGGTTACAGCTTACGGGTAATGATTTACAGATTATAAGTGAAGAAAATTAAGAATGAGGATTTTCTAAGTGCTGAATCAGGACATTCAGCATTTTTTGTATTTCGATGACAGCCGCCTCCGCATCCACATAATCCAAAGATGAGTGAATGTCCTTGGATAAAAGAATTTGCGTTTCAAGTTCAGCGGCGGATCCGTATGCCATCCTTAAAAAATGCAGATAATCATTTTTTGTTTTTCTTTGCTTGCCTTCAGCAATGTTTGAAGGAATAGATACAGCGGATCTTCTCATCTGGTTCGCCAGCCCAAATTGGTCGAACGATGGAAAAAGCGAAGTGATGTTATAGATTTGCTTCGCCAATTCCATCGCTTTTTGCCAGACAATCAACTCCCTAAATGACTTTATCTCCATAGCCATTCTGTCACCTGTAACCTGTCACCTGTAACCCGTAACCTATATCTTAAGCAGCCGCCCGATCATATCGGAAAGATGTTCGTCTTGCAAGTCCAGATCCTCGCGAATGAATTGTTTTAAGTATTCGCGCAGTTCAACCGGATTTTGATCTTCCAAATGGATGCGCAGGCGTGGGATCAGGGGATTGCGATGATCGATATAAAGAACCTTGATGAAGGGCGGATGATAGATGATGGCGAATTGAGTTAAATCTTGATAGAGGTAGAGCTTGCCATCACGCACCAGACCATGTTCGCCGATCTGGATTAACACCTGTTTAGAAGGTTCGTTGCCGGTCAGGATCAGAATAATCGACGCCAAAAGAATGATGAAGGCGAAATAAAAATTCGCGGTCGCGACGGCATACGCGACAAAAAGAAGCGCGATCACGGCCATGAACAGATACCAGCGCGGACCTCGTTCGTAGTGAAGGCGTATCGGCGCTTCCCACACAAATTGCTCCTGACTCAAAGCAAGCGCTTCTTTCAGTTCTGGGGGTTGGGGGGGCATATCAAAAATACTATAACATGAAAACACAAGAACATGAAAACAAAAAATCAACTGATTGTCATTGCGAGCGAAGTCATACGAAGCGTGGCAATCTCCGAGAGCTGCGGGGAGATTGCCACGTCACTCGCGGACTCGCTCCTCGCAATGACAGAGAGATGAACACCACCTCTCCTGTTTTAAGGTTTTCCTGTTCTTGTGTTTTCATGTTTTAATGTTTTAGCATCTCTATGTTACGTCTTGATGAACCCGTGTCTTTTATTCAGGGAGCCACTCCTTCGGTTCGTCGTGCTTGGGAAACTTTGGGGATTAAAACGATCAGCGATCTTTTTGAGGCCATGCCAAGACGCTACGATGATTATTCAAAAATTGTGCCTATTCGGCAGGCCCAAACGGGAGAGGTCGTTACCATTCGTGGCCAGATCGTCAAGTGCGTTAAGCTACCAACATTCCGCAAACGTTTTCAAATTATTCGCGCCACGATTCGAGACGAAACAGGAACCATCGCCGCGAATTTTTTTAATCAAGTGTGGCTCATGGATGAGCTCGTTCCCGGCAGAGATGTTTTTGTTTCCGGAAAAATAACGACGCATCCTCGCTACGGCAAAGGTTTGATCGGTCCTTTATGGGAGCCGGCTGGCGGCGAGGCCGTTATCGCCGGAAAGCTTGCGCCCGTGTATGGGCTGGCCGGGACTCTGGTTCAAAAAACTTACCGTCGTTTAGTGCGCTATGCGCTTGAACATGTAGAAGAGATTCCGGAAATTTTGCAGGCAGATACGCTCACCCATCAGCAGCTGGTCCCTCGAGCCAACGCATTCGCTTTTATTCATACGCCGAAAGATATGGCGGAAGCGGAAACCGGTCGGCGGCGTTTGGCGTTTGAAGAATTGTTGGCGTATCAACTGGCATTAAGATCGGCACAGCAGGAAGCTGTCCAAGCCGGCGCACCGATCATTCCGTTTGATGAGCGGTTTGCCAAACGATTTGTTGCCTCTTTACCTTTTACGCTCACGCCCGATCAGAAACGCGCGGTTTGGGTGGCGTTACAAGATATGGCTAAGGATCATCCCATGCGGCGTTTACTTCAGGGCGATGTGGGATCAGGCAAAACCGTTGTTGCGGCATTTTTGGCGGCTCATGTGGCGCGTGCCGGTTGGTCGGCGGCGTTGCTCGCGCCAACCGATATTCTCGCTCGTCAACACGCCGTAACATGGCAACGCTTTTTAGCGCCGCATCAAATTCCGATGATCTTGGTGACGCGCACGGATAAGCGTTGGTTTTTGGGACGCGAGGAACGTCAACTTTCGAACGCGGAACTGGAAGATCTCGTGGCGCAAGGTCACGTCATCACGATCGGCACGCACGCCATTCTCGAGCCTCATCGTCTGCCCAAGGATTTGGCGCTGGCTATTGTAGACGAACAGCATCGTTTTGGCGTTGAGCAACGCGAGGCACTCACGGTCGCGGTTCGACAAGACGGTCGCGTGCCGCATTTTTTGTCCATGACTGCGACCCCCATTCCGCGATCTCTCGCCCTCACCTTTTACGGCGATTTGGATGTGTCGCCGTTGCGCGAAAAACCTCCGGGTCGCGTGCCGGTCAAAACATTTTTATGTGTTGGAGAAGAAAGAGAGCGTGCTTACGAAGTGATTCGACAGACCGCGGCTCGTCACGAACGCGCTTTTGTTGTGTGCGCGCTTATTGATCCGTCCGACGCGCTCGGTGTTCGATCAGCTACGGAAGAATGGAAACGGTTACGCCAGGGGCCGCTCGCGGGTTTGCGCGTCGGATTGTTGCACGGCCGATTGAAGCCCGTCGAAAAAGAAGAAACCATGGGGCAGTTCGTCAACGGTGAGTTAGATGTGCTGGTGACAACGGCAGTGATCGAAGTCGGCGTTGATGTGCCGGAAGCGACGGTCATGGCGATCGAAGGAGCGGAACGGTTTGGGCTGGCGCAACTTCATCAATTTCGCGGACGCGTTGGTCGGTCGACAATGCCGAGTCAATGTTTTTTGATGACCGATACGGAAGGCGAAGCGATCGAGCGTCTCAAGATCGTGGCGCGAGTGAACGATGGGCTCGCGCTCGCGGAAGAAGATTTAAAGCGGCGGGGGAGCGGGGATCTGTTGGGAACGGCACAAAGCGGTCACGAGCTTTTTCAAGCGGCCCGTCTATCAGATCTCGCACTCATGACCGCCGCGCGTGAGGAAGCAGAGCGGATGTTGGCGGTAGGGGCAATTCATGAATTGCCCCTACAACAATTTCCGTATTGGCAAGAGCGCGTTCGTGAGTTAAGAGAGACGAGCCATTTGGAATAAAAAATCTCCACCGTTGAGTTGATGGAGATGAACGAAGGTTCAAAGAATGCCGTTCTTTCGGTACATGGTGCAGAGGATCGCGGCTTTTTGTCCGTGTTTTTCGTTGTGAGGTATGCGCCAATTCATGTCGATATATTGGAACATGGCATCGACCGAGGCATTAAAGATCCGGTTCTCGCGATCGGTGTCCGAGAGAGCCTGTCCAAAGGCTTGATCCAGTCGGAAGTCGTAGACGGTGGGCGGATTTGGGAAGGCCTGCTGGATTGTCGCGTTGACACGGGTGAGTTCGGCGTCGATCCGTTTCAGTTCTTGGCGAATGTATTCGGCATAGGGCGTGCCGCCTATGCTACGCGCCACTCGATTCTCGAAACTGTGTGCACCCACCTCTTCGAGGCAATGTTGCCAATCCCCGTTTTTTTGTGTTTGACCCGTGAGATGACGTTTAGCATGCCACCCTTCGTGGGCAAACACGAGTCCGCGCCACAGCGGTGCGATGAGAAAATCTTTTACAATCATCACGCGCTGGTACGGAACATAGCTTCCCATAAAGGGCTGTGTGGCGAACGCTTGCCAAGGGTCTCCCAAGGTTTCATCCGTTTCGATCATGGGGACGAAAGAGAACCAGGGATCCTGTTTCGGTGCCGTGGAGAGAAGTCGAACATCTCCAGGAATCGGCTCGGCGAGTACAGCATGAGAACGAACGAAGTCACGAATTTCGAGAAGTTCAGGATCACCTGACCTGGCACTAAGCTGATCCAGAGAGGTGAGCCACGTGTCATGGATTTCCTTACGAACATTGAGCGGTCCTCGCGGTGCCGACTGTGTCACGGACGTCGGGGGAGTCGTGGTGGATTGATCGTGCCAGTCGATGACCGCGAGAGCGACAAGGATGAAGCCGACAACGAAACTATGAACACTCGGACGGTTCTTGTTTTTCATGCCGATTCTCCCAGAGAGTCACATTCGTGACTTGGTATAAAATCACGTTTTCTATTACCTGTCAACTGCAAGAAGCGTTACTTTTTTCCTAAGGCTGCAATGGCTTCACGCATGGTACTACAAGAGATGAGTTGAATATTTTCGGGTGATTCAATTTTTCCAGTAGGTGCGATGACGGTCGTAAATCCCAGTCGCGTTGCTTCTTTCAGACGCGCGCCGCTGTTCGATACGGGTCGTATTTCTCCGGACAAGCCAACCTCGCCCCATGCGATCGTTTGCGGTGGAATGGGAATATCCTGTTTTGCGGAAGCGAGCGCGAGACAGATTGCCAAATCCGTCGCCGGTTCTTTGGCTTCGATCCCTCCGACGACATTTACAAACACATCCTGATCGCCAAAGGACACGCCGGCTCGTCGACCCAGAACCGCGAGTAAGAGGCTTAAACGATTCACATCAATTCCTGTGCCGCGGCGAATCGGCGTGCCATAACCGGCAGGAGCTACGAGCGCCTGAATTTCGACCAAGAGCGGCCGCGAACCTTGCGCCAAGCAGGTGACGATGGAGCCGGCGACATTTTTCGGTCGATCAGCCACAAGCGCGGCGCTTGGATCAAGTACCTCTTCCAATCCGCGTTCCGTCATATGAAGCACAGCCAGTTCATCCGTCGCGCCAAAACGATGTTTGAGCACTCGTAAGATGCGAAACGATTGTTGACGATCACCTTCCATCATCAGCACCGTATCCACCAGATGTTCAACAAGTTTCGGTCCGGCCAAATCACCATCTTTTGTGACTTGACCTACGAGTACGATCGGCGCGTGACTGCGTTTGGCCGCTTCGGTCAATGTGGCGGCACAGGCTTTGAGTTGCGAGGCATTGCCCGCTTCTCCGGAAACGTCCGGCAATCGCACGGTTTGAATGGAGTCGATGATGGTCAGATCCGGTTTTTTATTCTCGATTGTTGACGCAATTACATCAGCGCGGTTTTCTTCCAAAAATTCAAGCGTCGGTGGAAGCGTTGGAGAAAGGCGTCGCAAACGTAGGGCGACTTGCGCGGGCGATTCTTCGCCGGTGACATAGAGCACTCTTTTACCTTGACCACTGACCGTCAACCCGAGTTGCGCGAGTAATGTCGATTTACCGATGCCCGGCTCGCCGCCCAGAAGGGTCACTGATCCGGGTACGCAACCGCCGGAGAGGATGCGATCCCATACAGGCAAACCTGTGGGGCGATGCGTCGAACTTTCACTTGATGTCAACGCCGCGAAAGATTGCGTTTTGCCTGGAAGAGCGGTCGAGGACGATCGAGAAGAGGGCGATTCGTGAATTGCCCCTACATCTTCGATGACGGTGCCCCATGCGCCGCACTCGGTGCAGCGACCGGCCCATTTGGAAAATTGCGCATCACATTTTGTGCAGGCAAACATACGTTATGGAGCTTGAACACGGAGGATATGTTTGTATGTTTTATTGTCCGAAGGGATGGGAGAGAAGACGGGATTTGCACCAGGCTGTCTTCCCGTTTTTCCTCCGCGGGATTGAACCGTACGGCCACGGCCTACATACATAATGACATGGCCGGCACCGCTTTTGGATTCGCTGGCTGTGTAGCCAAATAAATCTCCCGGCTGGAGGGCTATGCCGTTGACCGTTTTGTTTTGCATATCAATCTTGTCTATTTTTTCCGCGTTTTGAAACATGTCCGTTGTGTTTCCGGAAATTTTTGGGAACCCGGCGCAAGAGCGCACAAAATTTACGAATCCGGAACAGTCGAGACACAGCGTCCCCGGCGGACAAAAATTAGCGAATGCCGCATAAGGACCGCTCTTTTTTTCCGGATACGGTGGCGACCCGCCTTTGCCGCCCCATCGGTAGGTCACTTTTTCCGCCAAGGATTGGACGATTTTTGGCAGTTCATCCGCTCCCCCCGTACGAGGGCAATACACACCAGGGGTTTTTTCTATCGTGGGATCAAGATCTCCGGCAGAGTCTCCACTGTCTTCCTCCACCAGAGGCACCACTTCGATCTGTCGTATCCTGATCGCATCCAGTTTGAGCGTCGCCGGATTCACGGTTTGTAAAATAAGATAAGCGGAAAGAATGATGACTAATCCTAAAATGGCGTCGAAAATGTATTTTTTTCCTCTCTTTACATCGCTCACAGCTGAACCGACCATGTATAGAAATCCACCGTACATCACCACG